>NZ_JBGAHM010000054.1:0-3637 GCF_044226135.1 Methylocella sp.
CGGCGGCGCGCCCCAACAACGGCGCGAGCCCGTCATGGGCCCTCACCACAACGAGCGCCGCCGCCGTCGTGCCGCCAGGCGAGGTGACGCTCTGGCGCAGCTCGGCCGGGCTCAGGGCCCGGTTCTGGCGCAAGAGCTCGCCCGCGCCCTCGACCGTCGCGCGGGCGAGCCGCGCGGCCGATTCGGGCGGCAGGCCCAGCGCCTCGCCGGCGCGGGCGAGGGATTCGACGAGCAGGAACACATAGGCCGGGCCCGAGCCCGAAATCGCGGTCACCGCGTCCATCAGGCGCTCGTCGGCGATCCATTGAAATTCGCCCGTCGCGCCGATCAGCGCCTCGACCGCGCTTTTGGCGCCCGCGCCGAGTTCGCCGCCGGCGACGAGCCCGGTCATGCCGCGGCCGACGGCGGCGGGCAGGTTCGGCATGGCGCGCACGATCGCGCCGGCCCCGGGCAGGCGCGCGGCGAGATCGGCGAGGCGCTTGCCGGCGAGAATCGAGAGCAGCAGGGTCGAGGGGCCGCAGAACGGCGCGAGCGCGCGGGCGTCGTCGAGCATCTGCGGCTTGATCGCGAGCGTCAGAACCTCGGGCGCGGCGACTCCCTCCTGCGGCGGGGCGGGGCGCAGGGCGAAGCCGGTCTTCGCCGCGAGCGCCTCGATCTCGGCCGTCGGATGCGGCTCGATCACGAGCAGGCGCGCGGGGTCGAGCCCGCCGGCGAGCCAGCCGCGCAGCATGGCCGCGCCCATCCTGCCCGCGCCGGCGAGGACCAGCGAGGCGGGAAAGGCGTCGCTCACGCTTCGCCCTTGGTTTCGAGCATGACGGTCTCGATCGCCTGCGGGGCGCTCTTGCCGGCCCAGACGACGAACTGGAACGCCTGATAATAGCGCTCGCAGGCGCGCACCGCGCTCGTCAGCACGGTCTGGCACTGCGGCCCGTTGAGGTCGGCGCCGCCCGACAGCACGATGGCGTGGCGGAACATCACGAGCCCCTCGCCGGGCCACAGGTCGAAATGGCCGAGCCAGAGCTGCTCGTTGACGAGCGAGATCAGCGCCGCGACCTCCGGCCGGCGCGCCGCCGGCGGCTTGAGGTCGAAGGCGCAGGCGACATGCAGCGCCTCGAGGTCCTCGAGCCAGGTGAAGGCGACGTTGTAGTCGGTCCAGCTTCCGGCGACCGTGATGGAGATCTCATCCTCCTCGTCGCGGTCGAAGGGCCACTCGTTGAGCGCGGCGAGCCTTTCGATGAGATCGACGGGATGCTCGGAGCGGACGGCTTCGAAGTGCAGGAGAGACATCAGGGGTCCTTCGGGCGCGGGCCCGTCACAAGCTTGCCGGACGGCGGCGGCTCGGCGAGAGCGCCGCCGATTCAAGCGTTTCGTCCGATCCATGAGTTTGAAGGAATCACAACGCCCCCCCCCAGCGCAACCGGCCGGGGGCGAGTTGTCCCCTGTCTTGCAAGCCTCGCGGAAGCCTCGCGAGAGGCCCGCGACAGCCCGAAGCCTAGCGGCCCGCGCCGGAAGCCCGCTCGGCCTCGAGCGCGTCGAGCCGCGCGCGCAGCTTCTCGTTTTCGTCGCGGGCCTTCGCGGCCATGTCCCTGACCGCCTCGAACTCCTCGCGCGTGACGATGTCCATGGCCGAAAGCAGGCGCTCGGCCTGGGCGCGCAAGGCGGTTTCGGCCTCGCGCCGCACGCCATGAACGACGTCGCCGGCGTCCGCCATCAGCCGCGACAGATCGTCGAAAACCCGGTTCTCCTTCACGCCGCTCTCTCCCAGCCATGACGCCCGCGCCGCGCCTTCTCGGGGCGCGACGCCTGACAGTCACATGGCCCGCGCGCGCGCGCCGCACAAGAGGCCGTCACACGCCGGCGCCGCAACGGCGTCGCGCCGCGCGCCCGGCTTGACGCCGCGGCCGGGCCGGGCCACACCGCTCGCGTCAAGCGGAGCCGCAATGCCTCTTCTCGTCGCCTATCCCGTGATCGACCCGGTGCTGATCGAGATCGGGCCGCTGCCGATCCGCTGGTACGCGCTCGCCTATATCGCGGGGCTCACGCTCGGCTGGGCCTATGCGCGCGCGCTCGTCGCGCGGCCCGCGCTGTGGGGGGCGGGGCCGCGTCCCGACGCCGAGACGATCGACGACCTGCTGCTCTACGCCGCGCTCGGCGTGATTCTCGGCGGCCGGCTCGGCTACGTGCTGTTTTACAATCTGGGCCATTACCTGTCCCATCCGCTCGACGCGCTCAAGGTGTGGGAAGGCGGCATGTCCTTCCATGGCGGGCTGTTCGGCGCGGCGCTCGCCGTCGTCCTTCTGGCGCGCCGCGGCGGCGTGCCGGCGCTGCGTCTCGCCGACGTCGCGGCGGCCGCCGCGCCGATCGGGCTGTTCCTCGGCCGGCTCGCCAATTTCATCAAGCCGGAGCTCTGGGGGCGGCCGACCGACGTCCCCTGGGCCATGGTCTTTCCAGGCGCGGGGCCGCTGCCGCGCCACCCGAGCCAGCTTTATGAGGCGACGCTTGAAGGCGTCGCGCTTTTCTGCGTTCTGTTTTTCGCGGTCAGGCTCGGCGCCTTGCGCCGGCCGGGGCTCGTGTCGGGGATTTTCGCCATCGGCTATGGCGTGGCGCGAATCATCTGCGAATTCTTCCGCGAGCCTGATCCGCAGCTCGGCTTTCTGTTTGGAGGCGCGACCATGGGAATGCTTCTCTCGCTGCCGCTCGTCGCGGTCGGGGTCGGCCTGTGCGCCGCGGCGCTGCGCAAGGCGCGCGCCGCGTGAGCCCGCTCGATAGCCTGCTGCGCGAAATGATCCTCGAAGACGGGCCGATCAGCCTCGACCGCTACATGAGCCTCGCGCTCGCCCATCCGGTCCATGGCTATTACCGCACGCGCGACCCCTTCGGGCCCGAGGGCGATTTCGTGACCGCGCCCGAGATCAGCCAGATCTTCGGCGAGCTCGTCGGCCTGTGGGCGGTCGAGGTCTGGCGCTCGATGGGCGCGCCGACCCCCGTGCTGCTCGTCGAGCTCGGCCCCGGGCGCGGCACGCTGATGGCCGACGCGCTGCGCGCCGCCCGCGCCGCGCCCGACTTTCGCGCGGCCGTCGAGGTCGAGCTCGTCGAGATCAGCGAGCCGCTGCGCGAGCGCCAGCGCGCGGCGCTCGCCGGCGCGGGCGTGAAGGTTTCGTGGCGCTCCCATGTCGAGGAGGTTCCGCCGGGCCCGGCCATCTTCGTCGCCAATGAATTCTTCGACGCGCTGCCCGTGCGCCATTACGTCTTCCAGGACGGCGGCTGGCGCGAGCGCCTCGTCGGCCTCGACGAGTCCGGGCGTTTCCGTTTCGGCCTCGCCGACGCGGTCGAGACGGCGATCGCGGCGAAGGGCGAGCCGGGCGACGTGCTCGAGGTCGGCGTGGCGGCGGCGCGTCTCATGACCCAGATCGGGGTGCGCCTCGCGACGCAGGGCGGCGCGCTGCTCGCCGTCGACTATGGCTATGAGGGGCCGGCGCGCGGCGAGACGCTGCAGGCCGTGCGCGACCATAAATTCGCCGATCCGCTCGAAGCCCCGGGCGAGGCCGACCTCACCGTCCATGTCGACTTCACGGCGCTGGCGCGCGCGGCGAAAGGGGCCGGCGCCGAGGTCCATGGCCCGACGACCCAGGGCGAG
>NZ_JBGAHM010000054.1:3667-13957 GCF_044226135.1 Methylocella sp.
CGGGCGAGCGACGCCCAGCGCGCGGCGATCGAGGCCGCCGTCGAGCGGCTCGCAGGAGAGGGCGCGGGCTTCGACCGGCCGACCGACATGGCGCGCCTGTTCAAGGCGCTCGCCGTGACGCGGCGCGGCGCGGCGGTCCCGCCCGGCTTCGGAAAGGGCCGCGATGACGACGCCTGAGTCGCTCAGCGCGCGCGCGCTCGAGGTCGAGGGCGTCTCGCACGCCTTCTTCACCCGCAACGGCGGCGTCTCGACGGGCCTTTACGCGAGCCTCAACGGCGGCGTCGGCTCGAAGGACGCGGCCGACGCCGTCGCCGAGAACCGGCGGCGCATGGCGTCCCGCCTCGGCGTCGAGCCGCAGCGGCTGCTCGTGCCGTTCCAGATCCATTCGGCCGAGGTCGCGACGGTCGACGCGCCGTTCGTCGAACGCCCGCGCTGCGACGCGCTGGTCACGGCGACGCCGGGGCTGGCGCTCGGCGTCACCGGCGCCGACTGCGGCATGATCCTGTTCGCCGACCCCGTGGCGCGCGTCGTCGGGGCGGCCCATGCGGGCTGGCGCGGCGCGCTCGACGGCGTGGCGGAGGCGACCCTCGACGCCATGGAGCGGCTCGGCGCGCGGCGCGAAAACATCCGCGCGGCGCTCGGGCCGGCGATCGGCCCGAAGAGCTATGAGGTCGGGCCCGAGTTTTACGCGCGCTTCGTCGACGCGGCCGAGGCCTACGCCGTCTTCTTCACGCGCGTCGGCGGCGAGAAATTCCTGTTCGACCTGCCGGGCTTCCTCCGCCACAGGCTGCGGGCGGCGGGCGTCGGCGCCTATGAGGATCTCGCGCGCGACGCCTACGCCGAGGCGGACCGGTTCTATTCGTACCGGCGCAGCGTGCATCGCGGCGAGCCCGACTACGGGCGCCAGATTTCCGCGATCGCGCTCGCCTGAGACGCCGCCCCCCGCGAGGGAGCCGGGGCGTCGCCGGGGCGATGCGAAAGCCTCACATCTGATAGTAGCTGACCCGCCCGTCAGGCCCCTTGCGCCATTCGAACACGACATAGTCGGCGCGCGTGACGTCGCCCTTCTTGTCGAAGCTGAGCGGGCCGATCACCGTCTCGAACGTCTTTCCCGAATGCATCACGGCGGCCATCTTGTCGGCCTCGAAGGAGTGCGCGGCTTCGGCCGCCTGCTTCAGAACCTCGACCGCGGCGTAGGAATAGAGCGTATAGGTCTCGGGATTGTAGTTCTTCGCCTTGAAGGCCTTCACCACCTCGGCGGCCTCGGGGCGCTGGCGCGGGTCCGGCGGAAAGGTCATGAAGGTTCCTTCGACGCCAGGCCCCGCGATGGCCGCGAATTCGTCCGAGGCGATGCCGTCGCCGCCCATCATGGCGGCCTTCACGCCCTGGTCGCGCATCTGGCGCAGCAGCAGGCCGCCCTCGGTGTGGACGCCGCCCCAGTAGACGATGGTCGCGCCCGACTCCTTGATCTTGGAGACCAGCGCCGAGAAATCCTTCTCGCTCTTGTTCAGCCCCTCATAGAGGACTTCGCGGATCCCGAGCGCGTTGAGGCTCTTCTTCGTCTCGTCGGCGAGGCCTTTGCCGTAGGTGGTCTTGTCATGCAGGATGGCGATCTTCTCGCCCGGGCGGCCGGCGAGGAATTTCGCGGCCACCTCGCCCTGCTGGTCGTCGCGCCCGCAGGTGCGGAAGATGGTCGCGACGCCGCGCTCGGTGATCTTCGGATTGGTCGAGCCCGGCGTGATCTGGAGCACGCCGCTTTCGGCGTAGACTTCCGAGGCCGGCATGGTGACGCCGGAGTTGAAGTGCCCGACCACGAAGGCGACCTGCTCGCCGACGAATTTATTGGCGACCGAAACGCCCTGCTTCGGGTCCGCGCCGTCGTCGCCGACCTCGATCCTGACCTTCTGGCCGAGGATTCCGCCCTTCGCGTTGATGTCGGCGACCGCCTGCTCGGCGCCGTTCCTGATCTGCGCGCCGAAGGCGGCGTCGGGGCCTGTGATCGGCGCGCCGACGCCGAGCTTGACGTCGGCGCGCGCGAGCCCCGGCGCGGCGAGGGCGGCCGCAAGCGCCGCGAGGGCCGCGGCTTTCGCGAAACGGGTCTTCAGGCTGCTCCTCATGGGGATCTCCTGTCGGGATTGGGCTTCAGGGCCTTACGGCGCGGGGTCTCTGGCGAGCACGGCGGCGTAATGGGTCTTCATCTGGCGCCGGCGCGTGAAGACGAAGCCGAGGCCCAGAAAGACCAGCGCCGCGGCGAGGTCGAGCATAGAGCCTGCGGGCGAAAGAAGGGGTTCGGCGTAGAGCGCATAATGCAGGAAGCGCGCGGCCGCCGCGATCAGCGCGGCGTAAAGCGCGCCCAGCCAGGCGGGGCTCCAGTTGAGCGCGAGCGCGCGGCCCGCCGCCGCCGCCGTCGCCCCGCCGAGCACGACGCTCAGGCCGAGGAAAATCATCAGGCTGCGGGCGTCAAGAAGCTCGTGGCCGGTCACGCGCCGCCCTCCAGATAGGCGGCGCGCACTTCCGGCCGCGCCAGAAGCTCGCGGCCGGCGCCCGACAAGGTGATGCGGCCGTTGACCATGACATGGGCGCGATGGGCGAGCGAGAGCGCATGGAAGGCGTTCTGCTCGACGAGGAAGACGGTGAGCCCCTCGGCGCGGTTCAGGTCGCGCACCACCTCGAAGATCTGCCGCACGACGAGCGGCGCAAGGCCGAGCGAGGGCTCGTCGAGCATCAGGAGCTTCGGCCGGCTCATCAGGGCGCGGGCGATGGCGAGCATCTGCTGCTCGCCGCCCGACAGCGTGCCGCCGCGCTGGCCGGCGCGCTCCCTGAGGCGCGGAAAGATCGAGAACATGCGTTCGAGGTCCTGCGCGAAGCAGTCGGGGCGCCCCAGCGCCGCGCCCATGCGCAGGTTTTCGAGCACGCTCATGCGCGGGAAGATGCGCCGCCCCTCCGGCGACTGGGCGAGGCCGAGGCGCGCGATCTCATGCGTCGGCAGGCGCGTGAGGTCGCGGCCGGCGAAGCGGATCTCGCCCTCGCTCGCGCGCGGATCGCCGAAGATGGTCATCATCAGCGTGGTCTTGCCGGCTCCGTTCGAGCCGATCAGCGTCACGATCTCGCCCTCGGCGACGTCGAGGTCGACGCCGCGCAGGGCGCAGACCGGCCCGTAATGGGCGACGACGTTGCGCGCCGAGAGCAGGGGCGGGGCGCCGGCGCTCACGGACGGGCCTCCGCGGCGGCGGCCCCGGCGTCGTCGGCGACGCCGAGATAGGCCTTGATCACGGCCTCGTCGGCGCGCACGGCCGCAGGCGGCCCGTCGGCGATCTTCACGCCATGGTCGAGCGCCACGACATGGTCGGACACGCCCATGACGAGCGACATGTCGTGCTCGATGAGCAGGACCGAGACGCCATGCGCGTCGCGCAGGCCGCGGATGAGGTCGGCGAGCTCATGCGTCTCGCGCGGGTTGAGGCCCGCCGCCGGCTCGTCGAGGCAGAGCATCAGCGGCGCGGTCGCCATGGCGCGCGCGATCTCGAGCCGGCGCTGCGCGCCATAGGGCAGGGCGCCGGCCGGCTCGTCGGCGCGCTCGATGAGCCCGACGCGCTCGAGCCAGAAGCGCGCCCTGGCGAGCGCCTCGCGTTCGCGCGCGGGGTAGCCGCGCGGCCCCGGGCCGAAGCCGAAGCCGAGGCGCGCGGGAAAGTCGAAGGCCGGGCCCGCGAGCGCATGATGCTGCGCGACGATCAGGTTTTCGAGCGCGGTCATGCCGCGGAACAGGCGGATGTTCTGGAAGGTGCGCGCGACGCCGGCGCGCCGCGCGATCTCATGGCCCGGCGTGCGTTCGAGCAGAAAAACCTCATGGCCCGCCGTGCGCTCGCTGCGCCGCCCGCCGCGCGTCAGGCCGGCGAGACATTCGCGCCAGTCCTCATGCCGGTCGGCGGGCCGTGCGTCGCGCAGCGGCCGGCCGAGGGCGACGCGCCCGGCCGACGGGCGGTAGAAGCCCGTGACGCAGTTGAACACGGTGGTCTTGCCCGCGCCGTTGGGGCCGATCAGGGCCGTGATCTCGCCGCGCCGCGCCATGAAATCGAGCGACTGCACGGCGAGGAGGCCGCCGAAGCGCATGGCGAGACCCTCGACGACGAGAAGCGGCGGCGTCTCCATCAGCCGCGCCCCTCTCCGGCGAGGACGCCCCGCGCATGGCGAGCGCTGTTCAGGAAGATCGTCGGCCGGCGCAGGGCGACGAGGCCGCGCGGACGCCAGTTCATCATGGCCACCATGCCGAGGCCGACGAGCAGCATGCGGTATTGCGTCGGGTCGAAATCCGCGCCGAACACCGCCTGGAGCGCGTCGAGCTCGCGCAAAAGCTCGGAGCCGCCGATGATGACGATCGCGGCGAAGGCGACGCCGAGCTGCGAGCCGGCCCCGCCGAGCACCACCAGCGCCAGAATGGTCGCCGACTCCATGAAGGTGAAGCTCGACGGCGACACGAAATTCTGCCGCGCGGCGAACAGAACGCCGGCCGCCCCCGCGACGGAGGCGCCGAGCGCGAAGGCGCAGAGCTTGATCGCGACCGTGTTGAGCCCCAGCGAGCGGCAGGCGATCTCGTCCTCGCGCAGCGCCTCGAAAGCGCGCCCGAGCGGCGCCCGGCGCAGCCGGAGGGTGAGGAAGTTGACGAACAGCGCCAGCGCCAGAATGAGGTAGAACAGGAAGATCAGGCGGTGCACGGCGGCGAATTTCAGGCCGAACAGCGCGGCGAAGCCGTTCGGCCCCGCGACGAAGGGGACGCCGAAGAAGGTCAGGCGCGGAATCGAGCTGATCCCGGCGTCGCCGTTGGTGACGGCGGTCCAGTTGGTCAGCACGAGCCGGATGATCTCGCCGAAGGCCAGAGTGACGATGGCGAGATAGTCGCCGCGCAGGCGCAGCACCGGCAGGCCGAGCGCGACGCCGAACGCGGCGGCGGCGAGCGCGCCGACGGGAAGGCAGATCCAGAAGGACCAGCCGAGCCCCGTCGCGAGCAGGGCGTAGGCGTAGGCGCCCACCGCGTAAAAGGCGACATAGCCGAGGTCGAGCAGGCCGGCGAGGCCGACGACGATGTTGAGCCCCCAGCCGAGCAGCACGTAGAGCAGGATCTGCACGCCGAAATTGTCGATCCATTTCAGCGCGCCGGCGGGGCCGAGAAGCCAGACTGCGGCGAGCGGAAAGACGAAAAGGGCGACAAGGCCGAGCGCGCCGGCGGCGAAGCGGAGCTTCGCCATGAGCGCCGCGCGCTCCGGCGTCGCCGCGGCTTTGCGGTCCGGGCGCGGCCGGCGCGGCGCGGCGAGAATCAGAAAGCGCAGGACGAAGGCCGCGAGCACGGCGAGGCCAAAGGTCGGCCAGCGCGAGACGAGCGTCAGCTCGTTCGAGAAATTCTGCTCGGTCCTGTAGGCGAGGATGGGAAAGGCGAGGCCGGCCATGACGAGGGCCGAAAGCGCCGCGCCCTTCAGCGCCGCCGTGAGCCGCGCGCCGGCCTGCGGCGTCGCCGCCTGCGTCGTCTTTTGCGCCATGACCCTAGACTTTTTCGACGTCAGGCCGGCCGAACAGGCCGGACGGCATGAAGATGAGCGTGACGACGAGAATGGCGAAGGCCGCGACGTCCTTGTAGTCGCTCGAAAAATAGGCCGCCCAGAAGGTTTCGACGAGGCCGATCAGGAGCCCGCCCAGAACGGCGCCGGGCAGCGAGCCGACGCCGCCGAGCACCGCCGCCGTGAACGCCTTGACGCCCGGCACGAAGCCGTCGCTCGAATTGATGACGCCATAATAGACGACATAAAGCGAGCCGGCGACGGCGGCGAGCGCCGCGCCGATGACGAAAGTCAGGGAGATGGTGCGGTCGACGTCGACGCCGAGCAGCGCCGCCATGCGCGCGTCCTGCTCGCAGGCGCGCTGCGCCCGCCCGAAGCTCGTCTTGCGCACCAGAAGCCAGAAGCCCGCGAGCAGCGCGGCCGTGACGCCGATGGTGAGCGCCTGCTTGTACGAGAAGGTGACGTCATAGCCGCCGCCCTCGGTCAGGCGGATCACGTCGTTGAACAGCGGCGGCAGCGCCTTGTTGCGCGGCCCCTGCAGCACATAGACGAGATTGGACAGAAAGATCGACATGCCGATCGCCGAGATCAGCGGCGCGAGGCGGAAGGAGCCGCGCAGGCGCCGGTAGGCGACCCGCTCGATCACGTAGTTCCACAGCGAGGTCAGCGCCATCGCGGCGAACATGGCGAGCACGAAGGCGACGGCGAGCGAGCCGACGCCCAGAAGCTCGGTCAGCGCGAGAAGGATCATGAGCGCGATGAAGGCCGACAGCATGAACACGTCGCCATGGGCGAAATTGACCATGCCGATGATGCCGAACACCATGGTGTAGCCGATGGCGATGAGCCCGTAGATCGAGCCGAGCGTGACGCCGTTGATGAGCTGCTGCAGGAAGACGTCCATGAGGCGGGGCGGGCGCTCCGGTGGGGCTGGCGCCTGCGTAACGGGCGCCCGTGATCATGTCTCGCAGGCGCGACATTGCGTGTTCCGCGCCGCTCTGGCAAGACCGGCGCGCCGGAAGGGCGACCGAAACCGCCTCCGCCGCGCGGGCGCCCCGGGCCCGCGGCGCGCCGGCCGGAGCGGATCGAGAGAAAGGCGCGCATATGGCTGAGATCGACGAGGGAGCGGCGTTTCGCGAGGCGATGAGCCGCGTCGCCTCCTCCGTGCATGTCGTCACGACCGACGGCGCGGCCGGGCCTGGCGGCCTGACCGCGACGTCCATGGCCTCGGTCGCGGCCGATCCGCCGACGCTGCTGTTTTGCGTCTACAAGAGCTCGACGTCGGCCGAGCGCGTCGCTGAAAACGGCGTGTTCTGCGTCAACGTGCTCGGTCCCGAAGGCCGCGAGGTCGCCGACGTCTTCGCCGGAAAGGGCGGCCTGTCGCTCGAGGAGCGGTTCAGGACCGGCTCCTGGACCACGCTTTCGACCGGCGCGCCGGTCCTTGAAGGAGCGCTCGCGAGCTTCGACTGCCGCCTTGTCGACGCCAAGGAGTTTGGCACGCATCTCATCATGATCGGCGCCGTCGAGGCGGTCGCTTTCGGCGAGCCGGGCGCCGCGGGGGTCTATGCGCGCCGCGGCTACCACACGCTTTGAGCGGAAAAATCGGGCAGGCTGCGCCGGGCTGGCGACGAGCGGCGGACGAATGGGCGACGCCGCGCCGGCGCAGGCGGCTCCGGCGGGGCGGCAATCTCGCGACGCGCCGGAATTAGCGCATTCCGACCGGATCGGGCCGAGGGGGTCGGAAGCAACAGGCTCGACACCTTGAGCCTGAAGCGTTTCTCGGCGCGGGCGGGCTCATTCGGCCGCAGGGCTCGCGCCGGATTGCGCCGACGGAGCCCGCCGACGCGCGCGTTTTGCGCGCCGGGCGCCGCGTTCAGCGTTTTCCTTTGGGCGCGGTTTTTCGTGCGGCGGGCGACTTCGGCGCGGTTTGTGTCTTCGGCGCGGATTTCGTTTTGGGCGCGGATTTCGTTTTGGGCGCGGACACGCTTTTGGACGCGGGCTTGGCCTTGGGTTCAGATTTTGCCGCGGACGCCGCGTTGGATCTGGCGGCCGGCGTCGATTTGAGCGGCGGCTTCGAGCGGGGCGCGGACTTTTCTCCTGGTTCGGGCTGAGCTCCGGGCGCGGATTTGCCTTTGGACGCCGATGTGCTTTTGGGCGCGGCGCCGGTCTTCGGCTCCACGCCTGCGGCCGGCGCCTGCGTTTTGGCCCGGGCCTGCGCTTTGGCTTGCGCCGGCGCCGCGGCGGCTTGAAGTTTTGCGCGGCCCCGCGGGCTTGCGGCCTCAGCCGCTCCCGATGTCTTGCGCCGCCTTTCGTCCGCGGCGGGCCGGGCGGCCGATGATCTCGCGGCCGATGATCTCGCGGGCGGTGATTTGGCGGTCGTCGATCTGGCGGTCGTCGCGGCGGCTGTTTTGGCGCCGGCCGCCGGCGCGACCTTCGCCGATAAGGCCTGCGCCGATGAGGCCTGCGCCGCGCTTGCCGCGGATTTTCCCGGCGTCTTTTTCGGCGCGCCGGCTGGAGCCGCGGGCTTCGCCGCCTTCGTGTTTCCGGCCGGCGTGCGGACGGCGAGCGCCGGACGCTTCGACGCGGCGCGGCGCGGCGCGGGCGCGGCCGGGCGCGGCGCCTTGCGCTGCGCCGGCTCCGGCGCGGTCAGAAAGCCGATCGCGGCGTCGGCGAACCCGTCCGGCGCCTCGACCGGCGAGATATGCGCGGTGTCGAGCGTCACGAGCCGCGCGCCGGGAATCGCCTCGGCGACGAAACGCGCCAGCGCCGGCGGCGCGGACGGGTCGCGCGCGCCGGCGATGACGAGCACGCGGTTTCCGATCGTGCGGACGGCCTCCGAAAGATCGGCGTCGCGCAGCGCCGCGCAGGTCGCGGCGTAGCCCTCGACGGAGGTGGCGCGGAACGCCGCCATCACCCGGGCGACGGCCTCGGGCTCGGCCTCGCGAAATTCGGGCGTGAACCAGCGCGCCTCGGTCGCCGCGGCCATGCCGGCCCCGCCGCCCTTGCGGATCGCGGCGATGCGCCCGTTCCAGACCTCGGGCGAGCCGAGGCGCGCCGCCGTGTTGGCGAGCACGGCGCGCCCGATGCGGCCGGGGGCGAGCGTCATCACGGCCTGGCCGATCATCGCGCCCATCGACAGGCCGATCCAGTGCGCGCGCTCCACGCCCATGGCGTCAAGGACGCCGATCGCGTCCCGCGCGAGCCCGGCGAGCGAATAGGGCGCGCCCTCGAACGTGCTGGCGCCGTGCCCGCGTGCGTCGAAGCGCAGCACACGGAAAGACTTGAGCAGCGCCGGCATGATCGCGTCGAACACATTGAGGGCGCCGCCGAGCTGATGGGCGAGGACGACGAGCTCCCTGTCCCTGGCGCCCTCGAAGCGGACGTTGAAGGCGGCGCCGGCCACGACGACCTCGGCCATTTCGACTCCTTTGCGCACGAATGTTCGCGCGCATGAATTTTTGCGCGAAAATTTCCGCGCACGGACCGCCGCGCATGGACCGCCGCGCACGGACCGCCACGAGAGGGGCGGAGGCGCGAACATGAGCTGCGCGACCATGGATTCGCGCCAAACAACATCGATTCGCGCGAAAAACGACGCGGCGAATCCGCATCGTCCGCCCACGAAATTAACGATCTTCCGCGATGCGGCAACAGGCTTTGCGCGCGCCGCGCCGCGCAGCGCAAGCTCGGCACAAGCGTTGCTTGAAATTTTTACGACGTCCGGGCGAAATCGGCGCGTGCGACATTATCGGGAGAGCGCGCGGAATCGGAGGGACGCGAATTGGAGGGACGCGAATCGGGAGAGCGCAAATCGGGGGACGCGCAAGAGGCGCCTCGCTTGTTTCGGCCTGCGGCTCGAAACGCCGCGGTTTTGGAGGTTCGTCGCGATGAACGAAGCCAGCAAAGCGGTCAGGACAAAAGCGGACAAGACCGCCGACACCACATTCTCGCTCAGGGTCTCGGATGATTTTCTGAAGCAGCTGGCGGGCTACGGCCTCGCCACGGCCGAGATCCTCTACCGCCTTCCCGATCATCCGCGGCTTTTGCAAAGCTATGTCTGGCAGGACTACGACATCGCGCCCGATTTTCCGACCTTGCTGAAATTCCTGAATTTCTGGACGCGCGAGCTCGACGGGCCGCTGCACAGCGTGCGTGTCGGCCATTCGAAGCTCATCAGGCCGGCGGAGTTTCGCGCGGTGGGCGCGGAGCTGCGCCTGCATTGAGCGCGCGCCGGCGCGCGCCGCGAAAATTTCGCGCTGCGGCCGGCTAGATCAGCCGCAGCGTCTTGAGGCTCGCATGGCCGCGCCGGCCGACGATGAGATGGTCGTGGACCACGACGCCGAGCGGCTTGCCGACCGCGACGATCTCGCGCGTCATGGCCACGTCCTCGCGCGAGGGCGACGGATCGCCCGAAGGGTGGTTGTGCACCAGAATCACGCCGGTGGCGGCGAGCTCCAGCGCGCGGCGCATGATCTCGCGCGGATAGGCCGGGGCCTGGTTCACCGTGCCGACGCCCTGCACCTCGTCGGCGATGAGGAAGTTCTTCGTGTCCAGAAAAAGGACGCGCAGCTCCTCATGGTCGAGATGGGCCATCGCCGCGCGGCAATAGTCGACCACCGCCGGCAGGCTCGAGAGCGAGGGCCGCGTCTCGAGCTCCGCGCGCGCGAGGCGGCGCGCGGCGGCCTCGACGATCTTGAACTCGACGATCGCCGCCTCGCCGATCCCCTCGATCTCGGCGAGG
>NZ_JBGAHM010000055.1:0-13546 GCF_044226135.1 Methylocella sp.
TGGTGGATCCGGCAGGCGATCACCCGCTCGATCGCCGATCAGGCCCGCACCATCCGCATCCCGGTGCACATGATCGAGACGATCAACAAGATCGTGCGCACCTCGCGCCAGATGCTGCATGAGATCGGCCGCGAGCCGACGCCCGAAGAGCTCGCCGAAAAGCTCGCCATGCCGCTCGAAAAGGTGCGCAAGGTGCTCAAGATCGCCAAGGAGCCGATCTCGCTCGAAACGCCGATCGGCGACGAGGAGGATTCCCACCTCGGCGACTTCATCGAGGACAAGAACGCGATCCTGCCGATCGACGCGGCGATCCAGTCCAACCTGCGCGAGACCACCACGCGGGTGCTCGCCTCGCTCACGCCGCGCGAGGAACGCGTGCTGCGCATGCGCTTCGGCATCGGCATGAACACCGACCACACGCTGGAGGAGGTCGGCCAGCAGTTCTCGGTGACGCGCGAGCGCATCCGCCAGATCGAGGCCAAGGCGCTGCGGAAGCTGAAGCACCCGTCGCGCTCGCGCAAGCTGCGCAGCTTTCTGGACAATTAGGACGGCGTCCGACCGGATGGCGACATCCGGTCGATCAGACATCGCGCCAGCTTCAAAGCCCGCGCGTCATCTTTTCGACCGGGATCGGTCGATCCGGCCGGATGACGCGCCAGAGCGCCGGGGCTGCGGCGGCCTGAAGCCGCCGCCGGGCGTCACTGGCTCGAACGAAACAGCTGCTGATGCAAGGCGTCGGGCATTTTGCCTTCGGGCAGCGCGACCATCATGTGGCCGTCCATCTTGACCAGATAGACGGTTCCCTTCGTGCCGTCGGCGAAGGTCACCTCCTGCGACTTCACGACGTCGACCTCCATCATCTTGGCTTGCGCGACGGCGCCGCATGACACGGCCGCGCCGAGGACGGCGGCGAAAAGAGCCTGCTTCAACATGATCCCTGCTCCGGTTGCGGACGGCCGGGGCGGCCGTCGCAGGCTATTACGCGGCGGCGGGCGCTTTTGTTTCATAAGGGCGGCGCACAAAGCGTCGGCGGATCGGCGCGCGCGTGTCGATCCCTGAGCTCGCGCCGGTCTGCGCGTCGATGAGCCCGTCGTCGGGCCTCGCCCGCCGGTCAGCGCCGCAGGAGCCGCGCCGCGCCGGGAAGGCGCGCCTGCCAGCCGGCGCGCTCAAGCTCCGGGTCCGCGTGCTCCTCCTGCGGATAGCCGACGCAGAGATAGGCGACGAGCTTCCAGCCGGCCGGAACCTCGAGCGCCGCCGCGATCTCGAACGGATCGAGAATCGACACCCAGCCGACCCCAAGGCCGCGCGCGCGGGCGGCGAGCCACAGGGCGTGGACGGCGGCGACGACCGAATAGTCGAGCGTCTCGGGCATGGTCGCCCGGCCGAGGCCATGCCCGGCCGCGGCGGCGTGGTCGCAGAAGACGGCGAGATGGACGGGCGCCTCCTTCAGCCCCGCGAGCTTGAGGCTGGCGTAGAGACGCGCGCGCTCGCCCTCGTAGCTTTTCAGCGCCGCCTCATTGCAGCGCAGGAAGCTTGACAGAACGTCGCCGCGCCGCGCCGCGCTCTCGACCGACACGAAACGCCACGGCTGGCTGGCGCCGACGGAGGGCGCCTGCGCGGCCGCTTCGAGCAGGCGCTCCAGCAGGCCGGCCGGAAGCGGATCGGGCCGGAAACGGCGGACGTCGCGCCGCCAGCGAAACAGTGCGTCGAGCGCGCGCAGAAAATCCTCGTCGAAGACGGGCGGCGCCTCCGCCGCCCCGGCCCCGGTCACCGGGCAGGCCCCCGGCCGCCGGCTTTAGTTGGCGAAGCGGAAATGCAGCACGTCCCCGTCGGCGACGACATACTCCTTGCCCTCCAGCCGGAATTTTCCGGCCTCGCGCGCGCCGGCTTCCCCGTTCGCGGCGACATAATCATCGTAGCCGATGGTCTCGGCGCGGATGAAGCCTTTTTCAAAATCGGTGTGGATCACGCCGGCCGCCGCCGGGGCCCGCGTGCCGGCCGCAATGGTCCAGGCCCGCGCCTCCTTGGGGCCGACGGTGAAATAGGTGATCAGGCGCAAAAGGTCGTAGCCCGCCCGGATCACCCGGTTGAGGCCGGGCTCCTCGAGCCCCACGGCCTCGAGATAATCCGTCTGCTCCCCGGCCGGCAGGACCGCGATCTCGCTCTCGATCTTGGCCGAGACGACGACCGCGACCGCGCCCTCCTCGGCCGCGCGCGCCGCCACGGCTTCTGAAAACGCGTTGCCCTCGGCCGCCGAAGCCTCCTCGACATTGCACACGTAAAGCACCGGCTTCGACGACAAAAGCCCCAGCGAACTGAACAGCTTGCGTTCGTCCGGCTTGACTTCGGCGAGCCGCGCCGGCCGGCCTTCGCGCAACAGAACGAGGCAGCGCATGACGAGATCGAGCGTCTCCTTCGCCTCCTTGTCGGCGCCCCTGGCTTTCTTTTCGAGCGCGACGACGCGCTTTTCGAGGCTTTCGAGATCGGCCAGCATCAGCTCGGTCTCGATCGTCTCGATGTCGGCGACAGGCGCGATCTTGCCCTCGACATGGGTCACGTCGTCATCGACGAAGCAGCGCACCACATGGGCGATCGCGTCGCATTCGCGGATATTGGCGAGAAACTGGTTGCCGAGCCCCTCGCCCTTCGAGGCGCCGCGCACGAGCCCGGCGATGTCGACGAAGGTAAGCCGCGTCGGGATGATCTCCTTCGAGCCGGCGATTTTCGCGAGCCGCTCGATGCGCGGATCGGGCACGGCGACGTCGCCGACGTTCGGCTCGATGGTGCAGAAGGGATAGTTCGCCGCCTGCGCCGCCGCCGTCTGCGTCAGCGCGTTGAAAAGAGTCGACTTGCCGACGTTCGGCAGGCCGACGATGCCGCATTTGAAGCCCATCGGTCAGGCGCTCTCGCAAAGCTCGTGAAATCGTCGCTGCGTGCTATCCGGCCATCGGGCCAAAAAAGCAAGGCGCAGCCTCAAGCCGCGCAAGGCCCGCGCAAGCTCAAACCCCCATAAACGACCGCAGCCACCGGAGGATCGCCCCTGCGGAGGGCGCCAGAGCCTCTATCGTCTTTTTCCATCCCTCGACCGTTTCGCCGGTCTTTTTGCCCGCCAACGCTACTTTCCACAGGGCGTTGACGGCGCTCGCGAGCGTAAAAGCCTGCGCTTTTCCCGGCTCGACGTCGCCGATCGGGTCAGGCGGCGGGGCTGGCGGCGCAGGAACAGAGTCCGTCGCGTCAGCGCCTGTCGGCGCGACCGCCGGCGGCGGCGCCGGCGCGCGCGTCAGGCTTTTGGCGACGCCGGCTCGACGCGCGACAAGGGGCGACTTGCGGCGAGACGCGCATGACGCCGCCGTCCGGCCGGCCCGGGCGTGGCGCAATCTGAAAGGAATGCGCCGAAGGCCGCCGCCACGGCGGCGGCGTCATGCGCGAGGCAAGAAGATCGCAAGAACGAATGTCAGACTGAGCGGCGCTGAAGACGCTGCGCCGCCCGTCAAAACCCCGCCGCGCTCATGTCCTTGAAAATCTTGGTCTGAAAGCCGTCGTCCTCGCCTTTTGCCAGCAGCGGGGCGTTGGCCGCGACGACATGCATGAGTTCGTCCAGCCAGCCGGCCTCGGACTTGGCGAAATCGCCGAGCACGTAATGGGTGACGAGCGCCTTGTCGCCCGGATGGCCGATGCCGAGCCGCACGCGGCGGTAGTCGGGCCCGAGATGGGCGGTGATCGACTTCAGCCCGTTGTGGCCGGCCGAGCCGCCGCCGGTCTTGACCCTGACCTTGCCGGGCGGAAGGTCGAGCTCGTCATGGAACACCACCACGTTGTTCACGGGGATCTTCAAAAACCGCGCCGCCTCGCTCACGGAGCGGCCGCTTTCGTTCATATAGGTCTGCGGCTCGAGCAGCAGCACGCGCTCGCCGCCGATCAGCGCCTCGCTCGCCAGCCCCTGATGCTTCTGCCGCAGCGGCGGCGCGGAATAATCGCGCGCGATGCGGTCGATCGCCATGAATCCGATGTTGTGGCGGTTTTTGGCGTAGTCCCGCCCGGGATTGCCGAGCCCGACGAAGAGGAGCATGGCGCGCGCCTTTGCCAAGCGATCAAGCCGAGGGGATCAAAAAAACGCCCGCCGGAGGGGCGGGCGTCGAAGGTCAGGCGCGCCAGGCGCGCGGCGCCCGGGCCGGGCTTACTTCTTCTTGGCGGCCGGAGCGGCGGCCGGCGCGGCCTTGCCGCCCTTGCCCTTGGGGGCCGCGGCGGCGGCGGCCGCCGCCGGATCTTCCGGAACCACGGCCGGAGGCGTGATGTTGGCGATGGTGTAGTCGCGCTCGGGCTGCGTCGCGCGGCAGCCCGGCGGCAGCGGCAGCGTCGCGAGATGCACCGAATCATTGATGTCGAGCGCCGCGGCGTCGACCGTCACCGCGTCGGGAATGGCGTCGGCCGGCACGCGCATTTCGATCGAATGGCGCACGACGTTGATCGTGCCGCCCTTCTTGACGCCGGGACAGGCCTCGCCGTTGACGATGTGCACCGGCACCTCGACCTTGAGCGTCGAGCCGGGCTTCAGCCGCAGGAAGTCGACGTGGAGCGGCAGGTCCTTGACCGGGTCGAGCTGATAGTCGCGCGGGATGACGCGCTGCTTCGCCCCGTCGATCTCGATCTCGAACTGCGTCGTGAGGAAGTGCCCGGCGTAGATGAGCTTGTTGACCTCGCGATAATCGAGCGCGATCGGTTCGGCTGGGTCGCCGCCGCCATAGATGACGCCAGGAATGCGGCCTTCACGACGAGTGCTGCGGGCGGCCCCCTTGCCGGTCCCGGCGCGCATCGTGGCCGCGAGAGTCTTGATCTCGGCCATTTTGCTGATCCTTGAAGAAAATTAAGAGCGTCCACGCCTCCAGGGGTGTCGGAAGGGACGCCGGCCGGCTTATAACCGCGGCGGCCGCGCGACGCAACGCCGCGCGGCGGAAGCAGGGAGCGCCAGCGCCATGGACGAGGACGCCGCCCCGCGGGCTCCGTCGCGCGCCGCACGGCGCGGCGGCCGCGCGCGTCTCCTCGTCGCCCTGCGCGACGGCGAAGCTTTTCTGATCTTTCTCGGCGTCCTCTGCGGCGCCTGCGCCGGCGTGTTCGCGGTGGCGATCCTGCGCACGGCCCTGTTTCTGCATGAACGCCTTTACGGCGACGAGCGGCTCAGCGCCATGGCGGCGCTCGATTCGCCGTGGCGCGCGCTGGTTCCGGCGGCCGGCGGCGTCATTCTCGGCCTCTCCGCCCTCATCGTGCGGCGCTGGCGGCCCGGCCGGCCGGTCGACCCGATCGAGGCCAACGCGCTGCGCGGCGGGCGCATGTCGCTCGCCGAGAGCGCGGTCATCGCCGTCCAGACGGCGCTCTCGAACGGCTTTGGCGCCTCGGTCGGGCTCGAGGCCGCCTATACGCAGATGGGGGCGGGCTTCGCCTCCTTTCTGGGCGCGAAGCTCGGCCTGCGCCGCGCCGACCTGCGCATGCTGGTCGGCTGCGGCGCGGCCGGGGCCATCGCCGCGGCCTTTTCGGCGCCGCTCACCGGCGCCTTCTACGCCTTCGAACTGGTGCTCGGCGCCTATACGCCGGCCGCGCTCGCGCCGGTCGGCGCCGCGGCGGTGGCCGGCGCGCTCGCGGCCCGGGCGCTCGGCGCGACGCCGGAGTTCGTCAAGATCGCCGATCCGGCGCCGACGCTGTTTTTGTCGGACATGGGGCTTCTGCTCGCGCTCGCCGCCTTCTGCGCGCTGTTCGGCGTCGCCGTGATGCGAGGGGTGACGCTGGTCGAAAAGGGATTTCAGCGCAGCCGCCTGCCCGGCGCGCTCCATCCCGTCGTCGGCGGGCTCGCGGTCGGCGCCCTCGCCCTCGCCTCGCCGCATGTGCTCTCCTCGGGCCATGAGGCCACGCATGTGCTGTTGCAGGAGACAAGCCCGGCGCTCGCCGTCCTTGCCTTCGGCGTCGCCGCCAAGGCGCTCGCCGCCGCCGTCTCGATCGGCTCGGGCTTTCGCGGCGGCCTGTTCTTCGCCTCGCTCTACATCGGCGCGCTGACCGGCTGGCTCGCCGCGGAGCTTTCGCCGTTCGTCGCGCCGCATGCGCCGCTCGACGGCGCGACGAGCGCGCTCGTCGGCATGACGAGCCTCGCCGTGGCCATCGTCGGCGGGCCGCTGACCATGGCTTTTCTCGCGCTCGAAATGACGCGCAGCCTGTCGCTGACGCTGCCGATTCTGGCTGCGGCGACGCTCTCCGCGCTGATCGTGCGCCGCGTCTTCGGCTATTCCTTCACCACCTGGCGGCTGCATCTGCGCGGCGAATCGATTCGCACCGCGCAGGACGTCGGCTGGATGCGCGACCTGACGGTCGGCCGGCTGATGCGCCGCGACTTCGCCCGCGCGCCCGTCGACGCCGACGCCGGGGCCGCGCTCGCGCGCGCCGGCGGGGACGCCGAAAAAGGCGCCCGCGACGGGGCCGGCCAGTGGGCCGGCCAAGGGATCGGCCAAGGGATCGGCCAAGGGATCGGCGAAGGGATCGGCGAAGGGGCCGGCAAGCAAGCCTGGATCGTCGCCGTCGGCGCCGAGGACGCCTATCGGGGCCTCGTCTTCGCGCCGGACCTGCGCCTGCTCGCGGCGGCGCGCTCCGGCGCGCGGGCGGGCGACGCGCTGCGCCTCGCCGACGTGTTTCTCGCGCCGCAGACCAACGCCGCGGAGGCGATGCGGCTGTTCCGCAACGCCGACTGCGAAGCGCTCGCCGTCGTCGACGACGGCGGACGCGCCGTCGGCCTTATGACCGAGGCCGCTTTGCTGCGCGCCTACGCGCAGGCGCTCGACAGCGCCCGGCGCGAACTCGCCGGCGAGCCGCGCCGCGGCGGCCGGTGAGCCCCGGACGTGACCGGGCCCGCGCCGAAAGGCTGAGACGAGACGCCGCAGCCTGGTTTGCGTCGGCTCAATCACGCGCGCGCGCCTTCGCCTATGATCTCCCGCGTCGCCAGATCCGGCCAAGCCGGCGCGACGCCCGCAAAGAGAAGCCCGGCCCGATTTCCATCAGCCGGCCCGATTTTACGTTCTCCGCGTTCTGTGCTTTCCTGTCAGGACGCGGCGAACCCGAAACGAAACCGCCGCGCGGCGGTTTCGCGCCGCCGGCCGCAACGCCCTGGCCGGGTCTCGCCATGACCTGCCCCGTCCGGCCGTCGACGCCGGCCGGCGCGCCGTTTCCGGCTTCCGCCGGCATGTCTGGTCCTCTGCCGGCACGTCTGGTCCTCTGCCGGCACGTCTGGGTTTCCTCCCGGAACGTCGCCGGCTTCCGGGCGCGGCCTCGGCAAGGGCGGCGCGGCCTCGGCAAGAGCGGCGCGGCCTCGGCAAGGGCGACGACGTCCGGCGCGATCCAGGCCCGGCGCCGGATTTTGTCGCCTGAAAGGCCTGTTCCGCGCTTTCCTGCTGTTTTTCGTTCTCGAGGAATTTTCGCATGTCCGACGCCGTGACGCTCGCGCCGCCCGCCGCCTCCCCGACGACCTCCCCCGCCGGCGATCATGTCGTGATCGACGGCGTGACGCTCGGCCTCAACGACGTCTTCAACCGCGAGATGACCACGCCGAAAAAGGCCGCCGAATATAAGGAGCTCTTCTTCGCCGCCGCGCCCTACCCGCATATCGTCTTCGACGGGCTGTTCAATCCGCGTCTGCTCGAACTCGTGCTCGCCGATTTCGACCGGCTGAAATTCTCGGAATGGCGCCGCTACGACAATTCCAACGAACTGAAGCGCGGCTCGGCGCCCAAGACCCGCCTCGGCGCGGCGAGCCAGCTCTATTTCAGCACGATCTATTCGGGCGAATTCGTCGAATTCATCGAGGCCGTCACCGGCATCGAGGGCCTCGTGACCGATCCCGAGCTCTACGCCGGCGGCCTGCACGACATTCCGCCGGGCGGCAAGTTCTCGATGCACATCGACTTCAACCAGCATTCGGTGACGAAGCTCGACAACCGGCTGGTGTTCATCACTTACCTCAACCGCGACTGGCGGCTCGAATATGGCGGCGACCTCGAGCTGTGGGACCTTGAAACGCGCGCATGCGTCGATCGCGTCGTGCCGGAGTTCGGCCGCACCGTGATGTTCTACCAGTCGTCGAAGAGCCTGCACGGCCACCCCAATCCGGTCGACGCGCCGAACGGACGCCATCGCCGCTCGGCCGCGGCCTATTTCTACTCGAACGGCCGCGCCGACGGCGACGGCCCGGAGTTCCACACCACGCTGTTTCCGACCCAGGCGTTGTCGAACGACACCGAACGGCTGCGCAATTTCGCCAAATACGTGCTGCCGCCGGTCGCCTTCGACGCGGCGCGCAAGGTCAAGTCCCTGCTCGGGAAATAAGGGGTTGCACGATGGAGCGCGCCGCGGCGCGCTCCATGCTATAAGCGGCCCCTGTCTCTTCAAGGGAACGCTCAGCCTTGGCCTCTCCCCCCCGGGCCGCCGCCCCCCGCCGGCTCGTCGCGCCGGACCCGCGCCTCGACGACGCCGACGCCTCGCTGCGCCCGCTGAGCCTTTCGGAGTTCACCGGGCAGGCGGCGGCGCGCGCCAACCTCAAGGTCTTCATCGAAGCGGCGCGGACGCGGCGCGAGGCGCTCGACCATGTGCTGTTCTGGGGTCCGCCGGGCCTCGGCAAGACCACCCTCGCCCAGATCGTGGCGCGCGAGCTCGGCGTCAATTTCCGCTCGACCTCGGGCCCGGTCATCGCCAAGGCCGGCGACCTCGCGGCCCAGCTGACCGGGCTCGAAGAGCGCGACGTCCTGTTCATCGACGAGATCCACCGCCTCAATCCGGCGGTCGAGGAAATTCTTTATCCGGCGATGGAGGATTTCCAGCTCGACCTGATGATCGGCGAGGGGCCCGGGGCGCGCTCGGTCAAGATCGACCTCGCGAAATTCACCCTCGTCGGCGCGACGACGCGCGCGGGCCTCCTGACGACGCCGCTGCGCGACCGCTTCGGCATTCCGGTCAGGCTCGACTATTATACGGTCGAGGAGCTTGAAAGCATCGTGCGGCGCGGCGCGCGCGTGCTCGGCGTCGCCATCGCCGCCGAAGGCGCGAACGAGATCGCGCGGCGCGCGCGCGGCACCCCGCGCATCGCCGGGCGGCTGTTGCGCCGCGTGCGCGACTTCGCCGCCGTCGACGGCGACCCCGAAATCACCCGCGCCGTCGCCGACCGCGCCCTGCGCCTGCTCGACGTCGACGCGGTCGGGCTCGACCAGATGGACCGGCGCTTCCTCGAAACCATCGCCGTCTCCTTCTCGGGCGGGCCGGTCGGAGTCGAGACGCTCGCCGCCGCGCTGTCCGAGCCGCGCGACGCGATCGAGGACATCATCGAGCCCTATCTGATCCAGCAGGGATTTTTGCAGCGCACGCCGCGCGGGCGCATGCTCGCCCCGCGCGGCTGGCGACACATCGGCCTGCCCGAGCCGCGGCGCGACCCGGCCGATCCGCCGCTTTTCCTCGAGGCCGAAGCCGGGCCGGACGCGGACGGCTGAGCGCCGCGCGCCGCCGGCCGCGAAGCGCTCGGCTCACGGCCGCGCCGCGCCGGCGAGCGCCAGCACGGCCGCGCCCTCCGCCGGCTCCGGCGCGGGCGAATCCGCCCGCCGCGTCGCCTGAAGCGCCGCCTCGACGCGGGCGGCCGCCTCGCGCGCCAGCGCCTTGCGGTCGAAGCCGCGCCCGACGGCGAGGGGTTCGCAGAAGCTGATCCGGCATTCCATGCCGCCTTCGCGCAGCACGCGCCACAGATGCGGCAGAAGCGCGTCGTCGCCGAGCCAGGGCGCGACCGGCGAGGAATAGCAGATCGCCATCGGCTGCACGAACGCATGGCCCGCGCTCAGATCGCGCGCCAGAAAATCGCGCAGGCTCGCGAAATGCGAGCTGAAGAAGCGCGGCGCGGCGTCGGCGTCGAGCGTCGTGCCCTGCGGAAACATCAGCATCCGCCGCCCGTCGGCGAGGCGGCGCGCCATCAAGGCGTTGGCCCCGGGAATGGAGCGCCTGCGCCTGCGGTCGACGAACACCGTCCCCTGCGCGCGCGCCGCCCGGCCGATGAGCGGCCAGAGTCCGACCTCGCGCTTGGCGAGAAAACAGAAATCCTCGGCGAGGCGCAGCGCCGGAACGTCGATCCACGACACATGGTTGGCGACGAACAGGACCGGCCCCGGCGCGGCGCGCCCCGAAACGACCACGCGCACGCGCAGCGCGTCGAGCAGCCCCCTGCAAAGCGCGGCGCGGCCGAACAGGCGGGCGCCAGAGCGCGCCGCAAGCCGCCGCGCCGGCCAGACGACGCCAAGGCCGTAGGCGAGCGCCAGCAGAAGTTTCAAGGCGCGCAGGAAGGTCATGGGGCGTGCGGGACCGTGCGGGCCCCAAAGCGAGGCTTGCGCCCTTGTACGGCGCGGGCCTTGCAGTTTCATGACGCCGGCCGGCGCGCGACGGACGCGGCGTCGTCGATCCGCCGCGCGCGCGTCATCAAAGCTTCGCCGCACGGCCCTAGACCCGTTTCGGCCGGACGAGACGCCGGCCGCGGGCTCACCGCCTCGCCGCCGGAGCCGGCGCGAGGCCTTGCGCGGACCAGGCCATTGACGCACAGCTTCGACCCTTCGCGCGAAGGGGCCGCGCCGTCCTATTTTTCGCCCTCGAGCCTGCTCGCCTTCGCGTCGCGCCGTCGCGGCGAGGAGGCCCTGCTCGGCCGCTTCGGCGCCTTCGAGGTCCGCCTCGCCGCCGCCCGCAAGGAGGTGCGCAGGGCGCAGAAACTGCGCTATCGCGTGTTCTTCGAGGAGGGCGGCGCGAAGCCCGACGCCGCCTCGCGGCTCGCGCGGCGCGACCTTTGCGCCTTCGACCGCGTCTGCGAACATCTGCTCGTCTATGACATGGAGGCGCTCAACCGCTTCGGGCGGCGCAAGCCCAGGGTCGTCGGCGCCTACCGGCTGCTGACGCAGGAGGCGGCGGCGCGCAATTTCGGCTTCTACAGCGCGCGCGAGTTCGACCTTGCGCCGCTGCTCGCGCGACGGCCGCAGACGCGGTTTCTGGAGCTCGGCCGCGCCTGCGTCGACGCGCGCTATCGCTCGAAACGCGTCGTCGAGCTTTTGTGGCGCGGCCTGTGGATCTATGCGCAGCGCGAGCGCGTCGACGCGCTGATCGGCTGCGCCAGCCTTGCGGGGGCGGACCCCGAAGCGCTCGCCCTGCCGCTGAGCTTTTTGCATCATCACGCGGGGGCCGGCGCGGAATGGGGCGTGCGTCCGCCCGAGGGGCGCCGCATCGAGATGAACCTGATGCCGGCGCAGGCGGTCGACGCGCGCCGGGCGCTCGCGGCCATGCCGCCGCTGCTCAAGGCCTATCTGCGCGTCGGCGCCAAATTCGGCGACGGCGCCGTGCTCGACCCGCAGTTCGGCACGATCGACGTGTTCACGGTCATGCCCGTCGCCGAAGTCGCCGCGCGCTACGCCGCCTATTTCGGCGCGCCGATGGAGCGGCCGGACGGCGCGCTCGCCTGACGGATTTTTCGGCGCGCCGACGCCGCGCCAGCCCCGCGCAAGCCGCCGGGCGGACACTGTCCGGGCTTTTCCCTGCGAAAGTCCGGCTCCATGAACGCGACTCTCACCTACACGATGCTGGCGAAGGATTTCTCCAAATCCCTCGCCAGGACCGCGTCCGACCCGATCGTGAAGCGCGAGACGGCCTATTTCGAGAAGACGATCGGCTCGATCAGGTCGGTCGACGACTTCATGAAGAACCAGCGCGTCTACGCCTATGCGCTGAAGGCCTTCGGACTGTCCGACATGGCCTACGCCCGCGGCATGATCCGCAAGGTGCTGGAGCAGGGCGCGTCCGATCCCGCGAGCCTCGCCAACACGCTCAACGACCAGCGCTACAAGGCGCTCGCCAAAGCCTTCGACTTCGCCGGCGCGGGCGCGGCGGCGACGGGTTCGCCCGATCTCGTCGCCACGACGAAGGCCGACTATCTGCTGCAGTCGCTCGAGACGCAGGTCGGCAAGGAGAACGCCGGCGCGCAGATGGCGCTCTATTTCAGGCGCGTCGCCCCGACGGTGACGAGCGCCTACGGGCTGCTCGGCGACAAAACGCTGCTGAGCGTGACGCAGACGGCCTTCGGGCTGTCGCCCTCGACGTCGCAGCAGACCATCGACCGGCAGGCGAAGACGATCAATTCGCTCCTCAAGATCTCCGACCTTCAAGATCCCGCCAAGCTTGAAAAGCTGATCGAGCGCTTCACCGCCCGCTACGACATGAAGAATCCGGGCGGCGCGGCGACGGCGCCTGTCTCGGCGATGCAGGTGACGCAGCCCGAAATCAGCCAGAACCTCCTGATGAGCCTCGCCAATCTCAAGCTCGGAGGCGTCTAGCCATGCAGGCCGGCCTTTACGTCGCGCTCTCCGCCCAGGTCGCGCTCGACCGGCGCCTGACCACGCTCGCCTCGAACATCGCCAACATGTCGACGCCCGGCTACCGCGCCGAGGAGGTCGAGTTCAAGAGCCTCGTGTCGCGGACCGGGCCCGAGCCCGTCGCCTTCTCCTCGAACGGCGCGCCGTTCATTTCGCGCCGCCAGGGCGTGCCGATCAAGACCGACAATCCGCTCGACGTCGCCGTTCAGGGCGAAGGCTGGCTCGCGCTCGAGACGCCGTCCGGGACCGTCTACACCAAGGACGGGCGCATGCGCATGGAGGAGAGCGGGGCCCTCGTCAGCGTCGACGGCTATCCGGTGCTCGACGCCGGCGCGACGGCGATCCTGCTCGACCCCGACGGCGGGCCGCCGCATGTCGCGCAGGACGGCATGATCACCCAGAACGGGCGGCAGATCGGCGCGATCGGCGTGTTCCGCCTCGATCCGCAGGCGAAGCTCGCGCGGTTCGAAAACTCCGCCGTGAAAAGCGACCTGCCGGCCGAAGCCGAGCTCGATTTCTCGAACAACGGCCTGGCGCAGGGCTTCATCGAGGGCGCGAACGTCAATCCCGTGCTCGAAATGGCCAAGCTCATCATGGTCACGCGCGCCTTCGACGGCATCAACGCCGCGACCGAGGGCGCCGAAAGCTCGCTCAAGAGCGCAATCAAGACGCTCGGCGGACAATCTTGAGCGCGGCGGCCGAAGCGCCTCCCCCCGCGCAGGGCGGAGCGGCGCCCGCTCCCGCCCGGTCGCCCGCCGCGCCGGCGAGCCGGCCGCGCCCGCTCGCCCGGCTCGCCGCGGCGATCGAGCGCGCGCGCGACGAGCCGCTGCTTCGGGTGAGCGGCGAAGTCACGGAAGTCGCGCCGTCGCACGCCTGCGTCGCCGGGCTGTCGCATCTTGTGGAGCTTGGCGACTGCGTCAGCTTCGGCGGCCCCGACGGGCTGACGCATCGCGGCGAAATCGTGCGCATCGACCCGGAACTCGCGCGTGTGAAAAGTTTCGAGGCCGGCGCGCTGACGCGGCTTGGCGAGCGCGTCTACCGCGCCGGGCCGCTGCGGCTTTGGCCTGACCGGAGCTGGAAGGGCCGCGTCGTCGACGCCTTCGGCGCGCCGATCGACGGGCTCGGGCCGCTGC
>NZ_JBGAHM010000056.1:0-13475 GCF_044226135.1 Methylocella sp.
GAGGCGCCGCGCGAGGTCGTCGCCCTGGGCGCCGAGGCGCTCGACCAGCGCGACGCGGCCTTCGTCGAGGCTCGCGCGGATTTCGTCGCCGCGCGCGGCGAGCGAGGCGGCGACGGCCGCGGCGGCGACGCCGAGCTCCGCCGAGAAACTGGCCGAGGCGGATTCGATGCCGCGGGCGGCCTCGCCCTCGGCCTGGCCGATCGCCAGGCGCACGCGGTCGGCGTTGGAGACGATCGTGTCGCGCTCGGCGACGAGTTCGTCGATCAGGGCGCGCACGCGGCGCTCATTGTCGGAATAGGAGCGCTCGAGGTTCGAGACCTCGGAGCGCACCAGCGTCTCGAGCTCGCCGGCGCGGGCGAGCGCCCGCTCGATGCCGTCGCCCATCGAGGCGACCTCGCGGCGGATCGCCTGCGACAGGGTGACGATCTGCTCGGTCGCGACGGTCTCCGGCCCGGCGAGATGCAGGGCGACCTCGCCGAGCGAGCGCGCGGCGGCGCGCATCTCGCGCGTGCGGCGGGCCATGGCGGCGGTCGCGAAGAAGAACACGACCGGGCCGGCGATGGCGAGGAAATAAAGCGCGGCGGCCGGCGCGGCCGAGCCCTCGGGGCCGGAAAACAGCGCCTCGCGATGCGTGACGAGATAGCCGAGCGTGAGCGCGGCCCAGGCGGCCGAGCAGAGCGCGGCGACGAGCGTCGGGGCGCGGCTCGGGCGCGCCTGCAGCTTGCGCAGCATCATCTCGCCGGCGGCGTGGCGGTCGTCGTTGGCGGGCGCGCCGCGGCGCAGGCCGGCCTCGGCGAGCGAGGCCGAAAAGCCGTCGTCGGGCGAGAGCGCCGGGTCCTCGGCGGTCGAGGGCAGGCGCGGATCGGGCTTGCGGCGCGGCTCGTCGGCGGCGTCTGGCGTGGGCTCGGGGTCGATCAGGCTCGCGCGCAGGTTGAGCGCTTCTTCGATGGCGAGCAGCGCCTCCGCGGCCGGATCGTGGATCTTGGGGGAGCTCGCCATCGCTTTCCTCGTGTCGGGGCGGCCGCGTTGGGTGTGGCTCGGGCGGAGCGTCGCGGCGCGGACGAAGTCGGAAGTTAACCAATCCTTACCTTACATGCCGGCATTGGCGATTAGAACCCGCGCCCGCCAGGGCTCTGCAAACATCGTTAACGGCCGCCGCCGCGCCGGTCCGCGGCCTGTGGCGGCGCGCGCCGAATCGGCGCGTCCGGCCTTGCGGGCGGCGCGAAGTTCCGCCATGAACGGCGCGGCGCCCTGGCGCGCCTCCGGACGACGCAGGACCGAAACGACAGGACCAAGCGACACATGCCGAAAATCACCTTCGTCGACTCCCACGGCGAGGCCCGCGAGGTCGAGGCCGAGGTCGGCTCCACCGTGATGGAGGCTGCGGTGCGCAACGCCGTCCCCGAGATCACGGCCGAATGCGGCGGCGGGTGCGCCTGCGCCACCTGCCATGTCTATGTCGACGAAGCGTGGCTCGCGCGCGCCGGCGCGCCTTCGGAGCAGGAGGAGGACATGCTCGACTTCGCCTATGAGGCCAAGGCCAATTCGCGCCTCTCCTGCCAGATCTCCATGACGCCCGAACTCGACGGGATCGTCGTCGCCACTCCCGACCGGCAGGGCTGACCGTTCGGCGCGGGGGCCTGAGCATGCGCCGCGTCGGGTTTTACGCAGGCTCGTTCGATCCGCCGACCAACGGCCATCTCGACGTGATCGTCAAGGCGGCGGCCGTGTGCGACGAACTCGTCGCCGGCGTCGGCGTCCATCCGTCGAAGACGCCGCTGTTCAGCTTCGAGGAGCGCGCCGACCTTCTGGAGCGCTGCGCGAAGGCCCCGCTCGCCGAGCGCGGCTGCGCCCTGCGCGTCGTGGCGTTTTCGGGCCTCGCGGTCGAGGCGGCCCGCGCGGCGGGGGCGAAGACGCTGGTGCGCGGCCTGCGCAACGGCTCGGACCTCGACTATGAGGCGCCGATGGCCGGCATGAACGCCGCCATGGCGCCCGAAATCGTGACGGTCTTCTTCGTCGCCTCGCCGCAGGTGAGCCACATTACCGCGACATTGGTCCGCCAGATCGCCGCCATGGGCGGGGACGTCTCGTCCTTCGCGCCGGCGCCGGCGCTCGAGGCGCTCGCCCGGAAGATGGGGCCGAAACGCTGACGCGCGGGCGGGTTTCGCGAACGGGCGACGCCCGCGAACGGGGCGAGCCCGGCGCAAGCTTCAAGACGCATAAACCATAAAGACAGGGACCGACGCCAATGAAACGCATGATCCTCGCCGGCTTCGCGCTGGCCTTCGCCTTCGCCCTCGGCCTCGGCGCGCCGCAGGCCCGCGCGGCCGACAAGGACACGGTCTTCCTCGACACCAAGGACGGGCGGATCGTCATCAGGCTTCGGCCCGACCTCGCGCCCAAACATGTGGCGCAGATCGAGACGCTGACGAAAAAGGGCTTTTACGACGGGATCGTGTTCCACCGGGTGATCGACGGCTTCATGGCCCAGACCGGCGACCCGACCGGCACGGGGACGGGCAAGTCCGACCTGCCCAACATCAAGGCCGAATTCTCCGCGACGCCGTTCAAGCGCGGGACGGTCGGCATGGCGCGCTCGTCCGACCCCGATTCGGCCAATTCGCAGTTCTTCATCGTCTTCGCCGACGCGCCCTTCCTCAACGGCAAATACACCGTGGTCGGCGAGGTCGTCTCGGGCATGGACGTGGTCGACAAGATCAAGAAGGGCGCGACCGAGCAGAACGGGGCGGTGAGCCAGCCCGACAAGATCGTCAAGATGCAGATGGCGACGGACGCCAAGAAATAGCGCCAAGAAATAGCGCCAGGAAATAGCGCCAGGAACAAGGCCCGGACCCCGCGCAAAAAAACGCGCGGGTTTACGGCGGCGCCTGCTTCGTCTATGTGATCGCGCCGAAGCGGCCGCTCTCCCGCGGCCCCGGCGTCGCCGCTCGCCTGCCCGGCCTTCACGACCTCGCCCCGGCGGGGCCCGGACGCGGCGAGCCCCGCCGCGACGAACAGCAGGAGTCTCCATGGCCAACCCCGGCGACACGCTCACGCTCGAAACCACCCAAGGCCCCGTCGTCATCGAGATGCGGCCCGATCTCGCCCCGGCCCATGTGGCCCACATCAAGAAGCTCGTCGAAGAGAAGTTTTACGACGGCGTCGTCTTTCACCGCGTGATCGACGGCTTCATGGCGCAGACCGGCTGCCCGCACGGCACCGGCACGGGCGGCTCGAAATATCCGAACGTCAAGGCCGAGTTCAACGCCGAGCCGCATGTGCGCGGCACGGTCTCCATGGCGCGCGCGTCCGACCCGAACTCCGCCAATTCGCAGTTCTTCATCTGCTTCGCCGACGCGCGCTTCCTCGACCGCAACTATACGGTCTGGGGCAAGGTCGTCTCCGGCATGGAGAACGTCGACAAGATCAAGCGCGGCGAGCCGGTCAAGGATCCCGACAAGATCCTGCACGCGACGCTGAGCTGAGCCTTCGTCAGATTCCGGCGCGGCGCGCCTGAGCCGACCTCATGCGCGTCGACCTGTTCGATTTCGACCTGCCGGACCGCCTCATCGCCCTGCGCCCGGCCGAGCCGCGCGACGCCGCGCGGCTCCTGTGCGTGCGCCCGGGCGCGGCGGCCGCCCGACAGGGGAGCGCGCCGCCGGCGCCGGGCCTCGGCCGCGCCGCGCCGGCGCTCGAAGACCGGCGCGTGAGCGACCTGCCGGGCCTGCTGCGGCCGGGCGACCTGCTCGTCGTCAATGACACGCGGGTCATTCCGGCGCGGCTCGACGGCTTTCGCGCAAGGGGCGAAGGCCGGGCCCATATCGAAGCCACGCTGCACAAGCGCGAGGGGGCGGACCTCTGGCGCGCCTTTTTGCGTCCCGCCAAGAAGCTGAGGCTCGGCGAAAGGATCGTGTTTTCGGCGCGCGGCGCCATCGAGGGCGCGGCCGGGGGCCCGACGCTTGCGGCCGAGGCGCTGGAAAAGGGCGAGGGCGGCGAGGTTCTGCTGCGCTTCGAGCGCGCCGGCGAAGCGCTCGACGCCGCGCTCGAAGCGGTCGGCGCCATGCCGCTGCCGCCCTATATCGCCGCGAGGCGCCCGGGCGACGACGAAGACCGCGCCGATTACCAGACCATTTTCGCGGCAAGGCCCGGCGCCGTCGCCGCCCCGACCGCGAGCCTGCATTTTACGCCCGCGCTGCTTGCGGCGCTGGAGCGGGCCGGCGTCGGCCTCGTCCGCGTCACGCTGCATGTCGGCGCCGGCACCTTTCTGCCGGTGAAGGCGCAAGACACCGAAGGGCACCAGATGCACGCCGAATGGGGAGAGGTGTCAGCCGCCGCCGCCGCCGCGCTCAACGCCGCGCGGGCCGCGGGCGGGCGCGTCGTCGCCGCCGGCACGACCTCGCTGCGCATCCTCGAATCCGCCGCGAATGAAGACGGGACGATCGCGCCCTTTGCGGGCGAGACCTCGATCTTCATCACGCCCGGCTATCGCTTCAGGGCGGTCGACGCGCTGCTGACCAATTTCCACCTGCCGCGCTCGACCCTGTTCATGCTGGTCTGCGCCTTCAGCGGGCTCAAGGCCATGCGCGCCGCCTACGCCCATGCGATCTCAGAAAACTACCGCTTCTTTTCCTATGGCGACGCCTGCCTGCTGTTTCCGGAGGCGGCCCCGTGAGCGAGGCTTTCTCGTTCAGGCTGCTGGCGCAGGACGGCGCGGCGCGGAGGGGCGAAATCTCGACGCCGCGCGGAAACATCCGTACGCCGGCCTTCATGCCGGTCGGCACGGCGGCGACGGTCAAGGCCATGCATCCCGGACGCGTCGCCGCGACCGGGGCCGACGTCGTGCTCGCCAACACCTATCATCTGATGCTGCGGCCGGGGCCTGAGCGCGTCGCGCGGCTCGGCGGGCTGCATCGCCTCATGAACTGGCCGGGGCCGATCCTGACCGATTCGGGCGGATTTCAGGTCATGTCGCTCGCCAGGCTGCGCAAGCTGACCGAGGAGGGCGTCGCCTTCCAGAGCCATATCGACGGCTCGCGCCACATGCTGACGCCCGAGCGCTCGATGGAGATCCAGCATCTGCTTGGCGCCGACATCCAGATGCAGTTCGACGAATGCGTGAGGCTGCCCTGTTCCGACGACGAGGCGCGGCGCGCCATGGAGCTGTCGCTGCGCTGGGCCGCGCGCTCGAAAGCCGCCTTCGCGCGCGCGCCGGGCCGGGCGCTGTTTGGCATCGTGCAGGGCGGCGCCTCGAAGCCGCTGCGGGTCGAGAGCGCGCGGGCGCTCGTTTCCATGGGCTTCGAGGGCCATGCGCTCGGCGGCCTCGCCGTCGGCGAGCCGCAGGCGGTGATGCTCGACATGATCGAGACCGCCGAGCCCGAACTGCCGCGTGACAAGCCGCGCTATCTGATGGGGGTCGGCACGCCCGACGACCTCATCGAGGCGGTCGCGCGCGGGATCGACATGTTCGACTGCGTGATGCCGACGCGGGCGGGACGGCACGGGCTCGCCTATTCGCGCTTCGGCAAGATTAACCTGCGCAACGCGCGGCACGCCGAGGACGTTGCGCCGATCGACCCCGCGTCGGACAACGCCGCGACGAACAGCTGGTCGCGCGCCTATCTGCATCATCTCGTCAAGGCCGGCGAGATTTTGGGGATGATGCTGCTGACCGAGGTCAATCTCGCCTATTATCAGGCGCTGATGGCGGGGGCGCGGGCGGCGGTCGCGCAGGGGCGGTTCGCGGACTATCGCGCCGAGGTCAAAGAGGGCTGGGCGCGCGGCGAAGGCGCGGCCTGAGGGCGCGCCCCGGGCGGCGCCCGGCCTGAGGCTCAGTCCTTCTTCTTGTCGGCGGCCTCATTGGCCTGGCTCGCGCAGACGACATGCGTTTCGGTGCGGGTCACGCCATAGCCTTCGTCGAGCGCCACCTGCTCGGCGACGCAGCCGTCCTTCAGCGCGGCCTGCTTCTGGCCCTCGGCCAGCGAGGCCTCGGGGATCGCCATATAAGCTGCGGTGAGGACGGAGAGCGAGACCGCCAAACCGAAAACCGAACCCAGCCTGATCATGTCGCATCCGTCTCTACGCCGGGGGCGCCGCCGCCGCCCGGCTCGATGAAAGGCGCGACTTTGGTAGCGGAGGCGGGCGCTTGCGCGCTAGTGCAGCGGCGCAACAGGGACGGGTCTTCGGCGCCGCGGCGCGCGCCAGGGTGGCGTCGGCTTTAAATTTCCTTGTTCATCGGAGAGACGGCCAGCTGTGGCGTGGGCCGATTGACCGCCAAACAGCCTGCGAGCGCCTCGCCAGACATGGAACAAAAACAGAACTTGCATCCGCCGGCCGCCGCCGCTACCCCTAGCCCATGGGAAAGACCGTCAAGCCGCCGCCGCCGTCCTCGGGCGGGACCGAGCCCGTCAATCTGCGCGAGGCGCTCGAAGAACGCTATCTCGCCTATGCGCTTTCGACCATCATGGGCCGGGCGCTGCCCGACGCGCGCGACGGGCTCAAGCCCGTGCACCGGCGCATCCTCTACGGCATGCAGATTTTGCGGCTCGACCCCGGCGCCGCCTTCAAGAAATGCGCGAAAATCGTCGGCGACGTGATGGGCTCGTTCCATCCGCACGGCGACCAGGCGATCTATGACGCGCTCGTGCGCCTCGCGCAGGATTTTTCGTCGCGCTATCCGCTGATCGACGGCCAGGGCAATTTCGGCAACATCGACGGCGACGGGGCCGCCGCCTACCGCTACACCGAAGCGCGCATGACCGACGTCGCGCGCCTGCTGCTCGAAGGCATCGACGAGGACTGCGTCGATTTCCGCGACAATTATTCGGGCGACCAGAGCGAGCCCGCCGTGCTGCCCTCGGCCCTGCCGAACCTGCTCGCCAATGGCGCGCAGGGCATCGCCGTCGGCATGGCGACCTCGATTCCGCCGCACAATCTCGCCGAGCTCTGCGACGCGGCGCTTTATCTTCTCGCCCATTCGGACGCCTCGACCGAACAGCTGCTCGCCTTCGCGCCCGGCCCCGATTTCCCGACCGGCGGGGTGATCGTCGAATCGAAGGCCTCGCTGATCGAGACCTATTCGACCGGGCGCGGCGCGATCCGCCTGCGCGCGCGCTGGCGCCGCGAGGAGGGCGCGCGCGGCGTCTGGAGCGTCGTCGTCACTGAAATCCCTTATATGGTCCAGAAGTCGCGCCTGATCGAAAAGATCGCCGAGCTTCTCAATGACAAGAAGCTGCCGCTCGTCGGCGACCTGCGCGACGAATCGGCCGAGGACGTGCGCGTGGTCATCGAGCCGAAGAGCCGGACCGTCGATCCCGCCCTGATGATGGAGCATCTGTTCCGGCTGAGCGAGCTCGAGACGCGCTTTCCGGTCAATCTGAACGTGCTTGAAAACGGCGTCGCGCCGCGGGTCGTCTCGTTCGGGGAGGCGCTGCGGCAATGGCTCGACCACCGGCGCGAGGTGCTGCGCCGGCGCGCCGGCCATCGCCTCGCCGAGATCGTGCGCCGGCTCGAACTCGTCGCCGGCATGCTGGTCGTGTTTTTGAACCTCGACGAGGTGATCCGCATCATCCGCGAGGAGGACGAGCCGAAGGAGAGGCTTCAGGCGGTCTTTTCGCTGACCGAGCTTCAGGTCAATTACGTGCTCGACACGCGGCTGCGCAGCCTGCGCCGGCTCGAGGAGATGGAGCTGCGGCGCGAGCATGACGCGCTCGAGGCCGAGAAGGCCGAGGTCGAGGGCCTGCTTGCCGACGAGGCGCGGCAGTGGCGCAAGATCGCCGCCGAGATCCGGGAGCTCAAGAAGAAATTCGGCCCCGAGACGAAGCTTGGCAAACGCCGCACGAGCTTCGAGGCCGCGCCCGACCTTGGCGAGATCGACGTCGCGAGCGCGCTGATCGAGCGCGAGCCGGTGACCGTCGTGCTGTCGCAGAAGGGCTGGGTGCGGGCGCTCAAGGGCCATGTCGCGGATCTCTCGACGCTGACCTTCAAGGCCGACGACGCGCTGGCCTTCTCGGTCTTCGCCGAGACGGTCTCGAAGATCCTGCTGCTTGCGAGCGACGGGCGCGTGTTCACGCTCGACGCCGGCAAGCTGCCCGGCGGGCGCGGGCAGGGCGAGCCGCTGCGCCTGTTCGCCGACGTCGGCGAAGGCGAGACGATCGAGGCGGCGGCCGTCTACGAGCCCGGCCGGAAGACGCTCGTCGCCGCGAGCGACGGGCGCGGCTTTGTCGCGCCGCAGGACGAGATGATCGGCGGCACGCGCAAGGGCAAGGCGCTGCTCAACGTCGAGAAGCCGGCGAAGGCGCGCCTGTTCGTTTCGGCCGAGGGCGACCATGTGGCCTGCGTCGGCGACAATCGCAAGCTGCTCGTGTTTCCGCTGGAGCAGGTCCCGGAGATGGCCCGCGGCAAGGGCGTGCGGCTGCAGAAATATCGCGACGGCGGCCTCGCCGACGCGCGCGTGTTCAGGCTCGCCGACGGTCTCTCATGGACGGATACGGCCGGGCGGACCCATGTGGTCGCGGCGGCCGATCTCGCCGAATGGGTCGGCGCGCGGGCCGAGGCGGGGCGCCTGCCGCCGCGCGGCTTTCCAAAGAGCAACAGGTTCGGGTGAGCGGCGCGCGGCGGGCGCCCGAAAAGACGAAGGGGGGAGACGGCGGGCGCGCGCGGCCTACTCCACCCGCTCCCAGCCGTTCATGGTGAGCCGCTCCTGCGGCAAAAAACGTTCCTTGTAGGCCATCTTCTGCGAGCCCTCGACCCAATAGCCGAGATAGACATGCGGCAGGCCGAGGCGGCGGGCGCGCTCGATATGGTCGAGGATCATGAAGGTGCCGAGCGAACGCTGCGGATGGTCCGGCGCATAGAAGGAATAGACCATCGAGAGGCCGTCGGCGAGCAGGTCGGTGAGGCAGGCGGCGACGAGCTCGCCCTCGCCGCGGCGCTCGGGGTCGCGGGCGCGATATTCGACCAGCCGGCTTTCGACATGGGTGTCCTCGACCATCATGGAATAGTCGAGCACGGTCATGTCGGCCATGCCGCCTTCGCCGTGGCGGGCGTCGAGATAGCGGCGGAAAAGGGCGTATTGCTCGGCGGTCGGCTCGGTGCGGCCGACGCCGCTGACGAGATCGTGGTTGCGCTCGAGCGCGCGGCGGAACGTCTTCGACCAGCGGAATTCGTCGACCTTGACCCGGACCGAGACGCAGGCGCGGCAGCGCTCGCAGGCCGGGCGATAGGCGATGGTCTGCGAGCGGCGGAAGCCTGACAGGGTGAGCTGGTCGTTGAGGCCGACGGCGCGCCCGCCGATGAGATGCGTGAAGACCTTCCGCTCCTGACGGTCGGGCAGATAGGGGCAGGGAGCGGGAGCCGTGAGATAGAACTGCGGCGCGTCGCGCGGTTCTCGCGTCAAGCTGGTCTGCCCTTTCGAACCGGTCTTCATGTCTGATCGTCAACGCTAGCGTTTTCAGCGCCGGCCGCAACTGAAATCATGCGCCGGCCCAAAGGGCGCGGGCCAAAAGGGCGCGGGCCGGAAAGGCGCGGCCCATGCGGCCGCCGGACGGTCATCGCGGCCGGCGCGTGACGACCACGCCGGCCAGAATGTCATGCAGGCAGCGCCGCCCCTCCGTCACAAGCGCGACGAGAAAGATCGGCATGAACATGGTCGAGACATAGAACATCACGGCGTGGGCCGCGGCGATGAGAAAAGACACGCGCCCGCCGTCGGTCGTGCGCATTTCGAGGTCCATGGCCTTCATGCCGGGCGTCGCCATGTTCGGGCCCGACACCGTCAGGCCGTTGTAGAAGAAGGCGACGAAGGGAAAGATCGGCGGCAGCAGGAGGAGCGACAGGCCGAGCGTCACGAAGGCGAGCGCGAAGAAGATCGCGGCCGAGAACAGCGACACCAAAATGAAGTCGAGGCAGAAGGCGCAGACGCGCCGCGTCAGCACGCCCGAAAAAGCGGCGCGCGGAAGGTTTTCGGGCAGATAGGCCGGGGCGGCGTAGCTCATCCGCTCGGCGCCGCGAAGATCGCTCATCGGGTCCGTTTCGCTCAAGGAGGGGCAGTCGGCGCATCCGGTCGCCCGTCACCGCGCCGTCTCCTGATATTTGGCCTCGCCGCGGCGGCGCGCAAGGGGCGGGTTTTCGCGTGCCTTGCGCCGCCGCCGCGGCGCGAAGCCTGTTGCGCGCCGCAAAAAACAGGCCATAAAACCTGTCGGACGCCGCGTCTCGAAACGGGCGCCCGACCATGCGGAGGGGGGATGCGCCGCCTGCCGACGACCGACGAAACGGACATCGAGGCCGCGCGCCGCGCCGCGGCCGAACTCGGCTTCGTTCCGCTGCGCGACGTCGCGCCGCAGATCGTCGAGGACATGCGCTATGCGGGCCGCGCGAATTTTCTCGGCCGTCCGGTCCCGGGCTATGCGGCGGCGCGCTGCTGGCTGCGGCGCGAGGCGGCCGGGGCGCTCGCGGCGGCGGCGCGCGAAGCCGCGGCCGAGGGGCTGACGCTCGTCGTCTACGACGGCTACCGGCCGCAGCGCGCGACCCGCGCCTTCGTCGCCTGGGCGCAGGACCCGGCGGACGTCGCGATGAAGGCGGAGCATTATCCGCATCTCGACAAGAAAGACCTGTTCAAGCTCGGCTATATTGCGCGCGAATCGCAGCATTCGACGGGCGCCGCGGTCGACCTCGCCTTTCTCGGCCTCGACTTCGGCTCGCCGTTCGATCTGTTCGACCCTGTTTCGGGCTATGGCGCGGAGCAGATCCCGCCGCAGGCGAAGCAGAACCGCGCGCGCCTGCGCGCCCTGATGGAGCGCTGCGGCTTCGCCGGCCTCGAACAGGAATGGTGGCATTTTTCGCTGCGCGCGCTTGAGGGCGCGCCGCCGCAGGATTTCGAGGTGGTCTGATGCGCCAGAGCCTGCGCGAGATCGAGGTTGCGACGCGCGGGCGCGGCCTTGTCGAGATCACGCGCGAGGCCGACGATTTCGTGCGCGCCGAAGGCGTCGAGACCGGGCTCCTCACCCTGTTCTGCCGCCACACCTCGGCGTCGCTCCTGATCCAGGAGAACGCCGACCCGGACGTGCGCGCCGACCTCGAACATTTCTTCGCGCGCCTCGCGCCGGAGGCGCAGGGGCTCTATGTCCATGACGCCGAGGGGCCTGACGACATGCCGGCGCATATTCGCGCGGCGCTGACCCAGACCCAGCTTGGCGTGCCGGTCGGCGCCGGCGCCATGACGCTCGGGACCTGGCAGGGCATCTATCTTTTCGAGCACCGGCGCGCGCCGCACAGGCGGCGCGTCGCGCTGCATCTGATCGGCGCGTGACGCACGCGCATGGACAGCAAGGCGACTGAGACGACCATGACCCAGAAAGACTCCGTAAGCGCGGCCGTGCTCGTCATCGGCGACGAGATCCTGTCCGGGCGCACCAGGGACACGAACAGCGGCCATATCGCCGACACGCTTTTTTCGCTCGGCGTCGACCTGCGCGAGATCCGCGTGGTCGGCGACGACGTCGGCGAGATCGCCGCCGCGCTCAACGCGCTCAGGGCGCGCTTCGACTATGTGTTCACGACCGGCGGCATCGGCCCGACCCATGACGACGTCACCGCCGACGCCGTGGGCGCGGCCTTCGGCGTCGAGGTCAGGGAGGATGAGCGCGCCATCGCCATGCTGCTCGAACGCGTCAGGCCGCAGGATCTGAACGAGGCGCGCCGCCGCATGGCGCGCATCCCGCTCGGCGCCGAACTCATCGAGAACGACGTCTCGAAGGCGCCGGGCTTCTGGATCGGCAATGTCGTCGCCATGGCCGGCGTGCCGGCGATCATGAAGGCCATGCTCGACCGGGTCGCGCCGAAGCTCGACCGCGGCGCGCGCCAGCATGCGCGGGTGATCGCGGCGGGCGCCATTCCGGAAGGCGCCTACGCCGCCGAACTGAGCGAGATCGCGCAGGCCTATCCCGAACTTTCGATCGGCTCCTATCCGTCCTTCCGCAACGACAGCTTCCACAATGAGATCGTGGCGCGCGGCCGCGACGACGACAAGCTCGCCGCGGCCGCGGCGGCGATCGAAAGCCTGCTCGAGCGGCTGCGCGTCGGCGGCGCCGACCAGATGCGGACGAAGACCGTCGGATGAGCGGGGCCGAGCCGAAGGCGTTCCATGTCTCGTGGGACCAGCTGCACCGCGACGCGCGGGCGCTCGCCTGGAAGCTCGCGCGTCGCGGGCCGTTTCATGCGGTCGTGGCCGTGACGCGCGGCGGGCTGGCGCCGGCGGCGATCGTCGCGCGCGAGCTTGACCTGCGCGTCGTCGACACGTTTTGCGTCGCAAGCTATGCCGACGACAAAACGCAAGGGGCGACGCGCGTGCTCAAGGACGTGAGCGCGCCGATCGCGGCCGGCGGCGGGGCGGGCGTCCTCGTCGTCGACGATCTCGCCGACACCGGCGCGACGGCGCGCCTGCTGCGCGCCGCCCTGCCGAACGCGCTCGTCGCGACGATCTACGCCAAGCCGCTCGGCGCGCCGCTCGTCGACGAATTCGTGACCGAAGTCTCGCAGGACACATGGATCTATTTTCCATGGGACCTCGGCCTCAGCTTCCAGGCGCCGATCGCCGGGCGCGGGCGCTGAACGCCGGGCGCGGGCGCCATGCGCCGGGAGCGCGGGCGCCATGCGCGATTCCGCTTTCTTCCCGCGACGCCGCGCATTAGGGAAGAAGCGGCGGCCGCCTGCTGAAACCGGTAGACAGACCCGACTTAAAATCGGGAGCCTTCGGGCGTGCGGGTTCGAGTCCCGCGGCGGCCACCATTCGCCGCGCCAAGACGTCATCGCCGCGCCTTCGCCGGGGCGCGCCGAAATCCCGAGACGCAAGGGCGGGGAACGCCGGGCGAACGCGGCCGCCAGCGGCCGATCCAGACCGTCGCGCGCAAAAAAGGCGGCCCAAGGGCCGCCTTCCCGATCTCGCCGCCGGACGGGCGACGGTCCGCGAAGCCTATTTGGCTTCCTTTTCGATGACCGTCATCAGCTTGGCGTTGCTGTTGGAAGCGCAGGATTTCATGACGACCTCGGTGTTGCGCTCGACGTAACGCGGGTCGATCTTGGTGAGGTTCTTGCTCGCGCTGAAATAGCCGCTCATCCATGAATGCACGACGGCGCGCCGGTCGGCGGCGAGGTCCTTGAACTGCTTGCAGGTGATGAGCGACATGTCGACGTCGGCCGGGCCGCCGACGCCCTGTTTGGCGTTCGCCGCGGCGCGCGTGAGGCCGTCGAACACCGAGGCCTTCGGGTTCGTCCCGCACCACTTCTTGACGTTCTCGACGTTCTGCGCAAAGCCGTCAAAATTGACGGTGGCGTTGTTGTTCTTCTGGTTGAACCAGCCGCTCATCCAGGCCGAAAAATCATGCGAAACCTGCGGCGGCATGGCGAGATAGTCTTCGCAGGTCACCTTGGTGACGTCATAGGTGATCTGCGCCTGCGCCACGGGCGCGTAAAGCGCGCCG
>NZ_JBGAHM010000007.1:0-125786 GCF_044226135.1 Methylocella sp.
GCGAGGAATCGGCGATCCGGTTGTCGCGCAGCAGCATCGCGCGCATCCACAGCACCCGCACCGCATGCAGCCGGTTGTTGATCGCCCCCGCCCCGAGATGCCGCTGCGCCAACCCGTAGCCGAGCCACATGGCGAGAAACAGCGCCAGCGCGATCAGGTCGAGGACGGGGATGGGCGGGGCGTGCATGCGCGATCCGGGGCGGGGGCAGGGGCCAGCGTAACGCGGAACCGCCTGCCGCGTCCCCTCCGCAGAGCGCAACAAAGGAGGGTTCATCATGGATCGCGCACTCAAGCTGCTGACCTGGCCGGCGGCGCTGTTCATCGCCGGCATCCTGCTCTGGTACGAGCAGTTCAAGCTCACCGGCAACCAGGGCTCGGTGGACCTGTTCCAGACCCTCGCCGACTGGCTGTTCATCCCGTCCTACGAGAAGCCGTTCCGCCTCGGCGTCGCGATCGCGGAGATCATCGCCTCGGTGCTCGTGGTCATCCCCGCCACGCGGGTGGCCGGCGCCGCCTTCGCGCTCGCCATCATGTCGGGCGCGATCTTCTTCCATGTGGCCAGCCCGCTCGGCATCGACCCGTACAATGACGGCGGCGTGCTGTTCAAGCAGGCCTGCGCGGTCTGGGCCAGCGCGGCCTACATCCTGTTCGCCTACCGGGCGGAGGCGACGATGCTGGTGCGGCGCTTCGTGCCCGCATAGTCGGCACCGGGGGGATGGGGTATGACGCGATGTGCCCCGCCCCATCCCCCGCATCGCCGTCTTCGGCGCCGGCCCCGCCGGCCTGATGGCGGCGGAGGCCGCCGCCTCCGGCGGCGCCCGGGTCGCCGTCCATGACCGCATGGCCGCCCCGGCGCGCAAGTTCCTCATGGCCGGCCGCGGCGGCCTCAACCTCACCCACGGCGAGGACCTCGAAGCCTTCCTCGACCGCTACGGCGCGGCCCGCCCGTTCCTGGAGCCGGCCATCCGCGCCTTCCCGCCGGCCGCGCTGGTCGCCTGGTGCGAGGGCCTGGGCGAGCCGACCTTCACCGGCTCGTCCGGCCGGGTCTTCCCCCGGTCGATGAAGGCCTCGCCGCTGCTGCGCGCCTGGCTGCGGCGGCTCGACGGCCTCGGCGTGCGCCTGCATCTGCGCAGCCCGTGGCCGGGGCTGGCGGCCACGCCCCCGGCCGACGCCACGGTGCTGGCGCTGGGCGGCGCCTCCTGGCCGCGCCTCGGCAGCGACGGGGCCTGGCCGGCGCTGCTGCCGGGCGTGGCGGTCACCCCCCTGCGCCCGGCCAATTGCGGCTTCGCCGTCGCCTGGTCCGCGGTGTTCCGCAGCCGCTTCGCCGGCGCCCCGCTCAAGCGCATCGCGCTCGCCTTCGCCGGCCGGCGCGTGCTGGGCGAGGCGGTGGTCACCGCCGCCGGCATCGAGGGTGGCGCCGTCTACGCCCTCGCGGCCCCCCTGCGCGAGGCGATCGCGGCGCACGGCCCGGCGACGCTCACGCTCGACCTGCGCCCCGATCTGGCCGCGGAGGCCGTGGCCCGGCGCCTCGCCGCCCCGCGCCGCGGCCAGTCGCTGGGCAATTTCCTGCGCAAGGCGCTCGGCCTGGAAGGTGTCCAGGCCGGCCTGGTGCAGGAAGCGCTGCACGCCGGCGCGCCGGGCGACCTCGCCGCCCTGGTCAAGGCGCTGCCCCTGCGCCTCGAAGCCCCGTTCGGCCTCGACCGCGCCATCTCCACCGCCGGCGGCGTGGCCTGGAGCGAGCTTGGCCCCGATCTGATGCTGCGGCGCCACCCCGGCACCTTCCTCGCCGGCGAGATGCTGGACTGGGAGGCGCCGACCGGCGGCTACCTCCTCCAGGCCTGCCTCGCCACCGGCCGCGCCGCCGGGCTTGCCGCGCTGGACTTCGCGCGATTAGGTTGAGACCGGAACGTCACGGGGATGGAGGTGGCAATGGCACGCGCCGTGCTGCTGGCCTTGCTGGCCCTGGCCTGCGCCGCCATGCCGCGAGCGGCAGGAGCCTGGTCGGCGACAGAGGATTGGGTCCTGACACAGCTGAAGCAGGGCGAAGTTGCCGATCTGGCGCAGTCGCCCGGTTGCGTGAACCTCCCGGTCGAAGGCCAGGCCGCCTGCCGCAACATCACCGGCCGGTTCGTGCGCTCGCTGCTCACCACCCAGAAGCTGAAAGACCTGCCGCGCGGGATGCGTTTGCAGCGTGTGATCGTCTCGCCGGATGTCCCGGATCCCGACTGTCCCGATTCCGTGGTCGCTGTCGCGCTTCCTTTCGCTGACATCGAACTGCCGGTCGAGATCGCGGACAGCGATCTGCGTGGCGGGGTCTGCCTGGCGGGCGCACGCCTCGCCAGCACGCTGAGCCTCAGGAATTCGCGCATCCGCGGCAACGTCAACATGTCGGGCATTGGCACAAAGTCGGCCGTCGTCCTCGACAGTGCGCGGATCGACGGCGGTGTGGAGGCGACGCTGGGGCATTTCGGTGAGAGCCTGACCCTGCGTTCGGCGCGGGTGAGTGGAGGCGTGAGCCTGAATGCCAGCCATGTCGGAGGCTCGCTGCGCTTCGACGACGGGAATTTCGGTGGCGACTGCCACAAGGACTGCACGCTCGACCTGGTCAATGCCCATATCGACAGGACGCTCGTGATGGCCAGGGCGACCTTCCATCAGCGCGTCGCGGCAAGCGGCCTGCGGGTCGATCGGGACCTGCTGGTCCAGCCCGAGGCCTATATACGGAACATCAGCGAATTGTCGCCGCGCGCATGCCCGCCGATGGCGAGCACGGTGTTCAAGGCACCCGTCAACCTTCGCACCGCGCGCGTTGGCGGCCAGCTCAGCCTGTCGGGCGGTGTGTTCCTGGACGACATCGACCTCCGCGGCGCCAATATAACCGCGACCGTGCATGGCGAGGGAGGCTGCGGGGTCGAAACGCAGTTCCACCGCAGGCTGCGGCTCGAGCGAGCCGCTGTCGGCGACAGCCTGCTCCTGGGCGGAAGCGAGCTGCGGCGGGTCGCCATCGACGGTGCGCGGATCGCCAAGGAGCTGCGGCTCGAACGGCAGGGCGCGCCTGCCCGATGGGTCGCACCTGGCGATGGGCCGAGCGAACTGAGCCTGCTCGATGCCAGCGTGCCGGTGATCCGCGATGCGCCCTGCGCCTGGCCGGAGCGGCTGCGCCTTGAAGGATTCACCTACAACCGGCCGCCGGTCTACACGCCGCAAGGCATGCCGGCGGCGGCATGCGGCGAGCAGGCCATCGAGCCGCGCTCCCGCGCATGGTGGACCGGTTGGCTCGCACGAGATCCGGACCGCAGCTTACAGACATATCGCCAGCTGGCGGCGGCGCTCGCGTCCGTTGGTCAGCCGGTGACGTCGGACGATATGCGCTATGACGGGCGCTACCATGAAATGACCACTTCCAGCGGTGCCGACCGCCTCTGGGACTGGACGCTGTTCGCCTTCGTCGGCTTCGGCATCGGCTATCACCGGTTCCGCGGCCTGGTTTGGGCGGTCGCGCTCGCCGCAGTGGCCGGGCTCTGGCTGCACGGGACTATTGTCGGACGCCGGCTTGCCATCGACGCAAATCCGCCGCCCCGCCGGCTGGTCCTGCGTTACATGTTGCGTGACCCGGGAGAGGCCTGCCGCTGCTTTGCCGCGACGCTGCAGCACATCCTGCCCGTCATCAACATCGACACGGCATTGAGAGACTGGCTTGCGAGCCCGCCGGTCAGGCCGACCGGGCTGCTCCGCGTGGTGTTCGGGCTGCTCGCCATCTTCGGCTTCCTGGTCGGTGGCCTCCTGATCAGCGCCTGGGCCGGCTTCATCGGCACCTGATCCCGCGCTGCGCCATCCTCCGGGTCGTGATATGAGGATGTTTCGTTCAACAGACCGGGGTGGCTCCCGCCGCCCGTGAGGAGACCATGCCCAGCGCCGATGGCAGTCGCGTATTCGACCTCCTGGGAATACTGACTGTCCTGCTTCTCGTCGCCGCCAACGGATTCTTCGTCGCGGCCGAGTTCTCCCTCGTGGCCGTCCGGCGCAGCCGGGTGACCGAGCTCGTCGCCCAGGGCCGGCGCAATGCCCTGCCGCTGCAGCGCGCGGTGGAAAAGCTGGATGCCTATCTCGCCGCCACCCAGCTCGGCATCACCATCTCGTCGCTGGCCCTCGGCTGGGTGGGCGAGCCGGCGCTGGCGCATCTGATCCAGCCGCTGCTGTCCTTCCTGCCCAGCCAGGCCGCGGCGGCCGGATCGCATGCCATCGCGGTGGCGATCGCCTTCGTCCTGATCACCGCGCTGCACATCGTGCTCGGCGAGCTCGCCCCGAAAAGCCTCGCCCTCCAGCGCAGCGAGGCCACCGCGCTTGCCGTCGTCCGCCCGCTCGGCGTGTTCCTGTTCCTGCTGCGGCCGTTCATCGTCGGCCTCAACGGCGTCGGCAACTGGGTGCTGCGCCGCTGCGGGCTGGAACCCGGCACCGGCGAGGAATCGCTGCACTCGCCGCAGGAGCTGAAGCTGCTGGTCGCCGCCAGCCAGGAGGCCGGCCTGCTCGACCTCTCGCAGCAGGAGGTGGTGGAGCGCGTCTTCAACATCGGCGAGCGCCGCATCGGCGACATCATGACGCCGCGCACCGAGGTCGAATGGATCGACGCCGACGACAGCCTCGACGAAATGCTGAAGACGATCCGCGACTGCGCCCATGAGCAATTGCTCGTCGGGCGCGGCGGCATCGACGAGCCGCTCGGCATGGTGCTGAAGAAGGACCTGCTGCACCAGATCCTTGACGGGCGCGCGCCCGACCCCATCGCCGCGGTGCGCGAGCCGCTCGTGGTGCATGAGACCATGTCGATCTTCAAGGTGCTGGAGCAGTTCAAGGCCGCGCCGGTGCGGCTCGCCATCATTCTCGACGAATATGGCGTGCTCGAAGGCATCGTCACCCAGTCCGACCTGCTGCAGGCGATGGCCGGCGACCTGCCCGACGCCGAGGGCGACGACCCCGACATCGTCGAGCGCGACGACGGCTCGCTGCTCATCGACGGCATGACCCCGGCCGAGGAGACGTTCCAGCGGCTCGGCGTCAGGCCGCCGAAGGACCGCCATTTCCACACGGCGGCGGGCTTCGTGCTGACCGAGCTCGGCCATCTGCCGGAAGCCGGCGAATCCTTCATCTACGAGAACTGGCGCATCGAGGTCGTCGACCTCGACGGGCGGCGCATCGACAAGCTGCTCGCCGCGCCGATCTGACCGCCGCGGGCGCGGCCCGGCGCGAGGGAGACGAAGCGATGACGCAGGACCAGGCGAAGACGGCGGTGATCTTCGGCGTCGGCCCCTCCTCGGGGCTCGGGGCGGCGCTCGCGCGGCGCTTCGCGCGGGAGGGGCTCAAGGTGACGCTCGCCGCGCGCAGCGGCGAAAGGCTCGCGGCGGTCGCCGCGGAGATCGCGGCGCGCGGCGGGACGGCGCGCGCCCGCGTCGCCGACGCGACGCGCGAACAGGACGTCGAGGCGCTGTTTTCCGAGGCGGCGGCGGACGGCGCGCTCGATCTCGTCGTCTTCAACGCGGGCGCGAATTATGCGCGCCCCGCGCTCGAGCTTGAGCCCGAGGCGTTCGAGGCGCTGTGGCGCGTCAACGCCTATGGCGGCTTTCTGGTGGGGCGGGAGGCGGCGCGCCGGCTGTCGGCGCAGGGGCGCGGCACGCTGATCTTCACCGGCGCCACCGCCTCGCTGCGCGCGCGCCCGCCGTTCCTCGGCTTCGCCGCGGCCAAATCCGCCCTGCGCGCCGTGGCGCAGGGGCTTGCGCGCGAATTCGGGCCGAAGGGCGTGCATGTCGCCCATGTGATCGTCGACGGCGTGATCAACGGCGATTTCGCCCGCGAGCGCTTTCCGCAGTTCGTCGCCGCCAAGGGCGAGGACGGGCTGCTGAAGCCCGACGACGTCGCCGACGCCTATGTCGCCCTCTGGCGCCAGAAACGCAGCGCCTGGAGCCATGAGATCGACCTTCGGCCCTTCGCCGAACCTTTTTGAGCGCGCCCCCGCGACGCGCGCGCGCCGGGCGCGTTCAACGGGAGCGCCGCCCACGGCGCGCCCGGCGCGCCTCTTCGACGGCCGGCGCCGGCTCCACACAGGACGCGTTCTCGACAGGAAAGACCATGAGCCTGAGCAAAGTGTTCCTCTACGCCGAGATCCAGGTCTCGATCCCGTTTTCGAGCCTCGACTGGCGGCCGATCGACGCCGACCTGAAGACAATCCCCGGCCTCAGGAGCAAGACCTGGCTCGCGGGGATCGGCGCGAACACCGTCGGCGGCTTTTATGAATTCGATTCGGCGGCCAACGCGCTCGCCTATGCGCGCGGCGCGCTCGCCGGCGCAGCGCACGCCCTTGGCGGCGCGCTCAGCGTGAAACTGTTCGACGGCGACGTGACGGCCGAGGCGAGCCGGGCGATCCATTCGCCCTATTACGCCGAGACCGCCTTTTCGGCGCCGCCGCCGCAGGGCGCGGCGGCGATCGAGGCGCAGGAACGCTCGTCCGCCGTCGACGCCTGAAGCCAGGGCCGACCGAAGGCTCGAGCGCGTCGCGGGAGCGCCGGGGCTTTGGCGCGTTCCCGAAGGCCCATCGGCGGCGCGATTCTGCGCGCGGGCGCGCTCGGGGTCTCCATGCGCTCTGGATTTCGACCGCGCGAGCGCGTCGCCCGGCGCAAAACCCGCGATGAGCGCGGCCGACGGCAGAACGTTGAAAAGCCTGCTCAGGATCGTCTTCGGTCAGTCGCCCAGCCGGCGCGGCCCGCCGAAAAGGCCGCCCTCTGTCAGGAAAGGCGGCTTCTCGCGGCCTATTTCTCGCCCCGGCCCATGCCGACGGGCGGCGCGCCCGAAGGCGTCTCGCCGCTCGACGGCGCCGCGCCGGGGGTTCCGTCGCGCGTGACCGAACGGCCGGTCGCCGGATCGACCAGCCCGCCGACCGGCGGCGGCGTCATGCCGGTCGCGGCCGGCGCGGACGGCTCGGCGCCCGCTGCGGGCCCGGGCATGTTGGGGGGCGAGCCCTGCGCGAAGCTTGCGGCGGGCGCGAACGCAAGAGCGAAAACGGCGAAGGCGGCGGCGGTTTTCATGAGCGTCTCCCTTTCATCTTCATTGCGCCTTGCCGGCGCTCGCGCCAAACAGCGCCGGCGCGAAAAGGTTCGCGCAAGCCCCGGGCGTTACAACGCGATGGCGGAAAGAGTCGCCGCGTCGCTTCAGGCGCAGGCCGGCGGGGAAAGGGCCGCGAACGGGCGCGGCTTGGGGAGGGCTGCGGCCGGCGGAGAAGACAGGGTCAAGGACGACGTGACCGGCGTCATGACCGGCGACGACGTCATGGCCGGCGACGACGGCCGGCGACAATGAAAAGCGCCCGCATGAGCGGGCGCTTGCGGCAGCGTCAGGCGGCGCCGGAGCCAGTTCGGCCGCAGCCTTTCGTTTTGGCGAAAGGGGCGCCTGGCGAAAGGGGCGTCAGAAAATCCGCGCGGCCGGGGGATGCAGAGGCAGCGAGGCAAGCGGCGGCGGCTTGGGCAGCGAGCGGCTGGCCGGCGCGAACATGCGCTGGGTGAGCTGGCGAAGCTGGTCGAAGGCCATGGCGCGCAGCTTGAGGAAATGCGCCTCGACGCCCTCGGCGCCGCGGCGGACGAGATCCGGGGCGCGGACCATGCGCTCGACCTCGTCGACGATGTCCTCGACGAGATGCTCGTCGGGGTCGAACACGGCGCCATGATCTCCGACGAGTTCGGAGATGAAGCCGCAATTGGTGGTGACGATGCGCAGCCCATAGCTCATCGCTTCGAGCAGCACCAGCGGCTGAGCCTCGTAGCGATAGCGCGTCGGGAACAGAAACACGTCGATGGAGTCGAAGAACTCGGCCTTGGCCTGCGGGCCGACCGGGCCGATCGCCTCGATCATGTCGCCGAGGCTGTCCTGGCCTTCCTTCAGCAGGGCGGCGGCGTCTTCGCCGACGGTCGGGCCGGCGAGCACGAAAGTGACGTCAAGATCGCGCGCGCGGCACTGGCGGGCGACGTCGAGCACCACGTCGAGCCCTTTTTCGCGGCACAGATTGCTGAGGAAGCCGATGCGCAGCCGCCCCTGTCGCGGCGCGGCGCGGCGGTCCGCGGCGGACAGCGCCGGGGCCGGAATGTGGCAGGCGTTGTGGCTGACCATGACCGGCCGCAGCTCCGGGTAGAGCAGGCGCAGGTTCTCAGCCATGTCGTCGGAGAGCGCGACGTTGAGGCAGCGCGGGCCGGCGAGCCGCTGCAGCAGCGCGAAACGCCCCTGCCGCACGAAGCTGTGCTCCGAGGTGTGATGATGCAGCACGACGTCATAGCCCAGCAGGCGGGCGAGGCCGATGAGCAGGAAATTGTAGACGACGCCGTAGCCCGACTCGAACACCGTGTAGAGGCGCCGCCCGGGCGCGACGCCGCCGCGCAGCAGGCCGGCGCCCGCGTGCAGCACGCGCCGCAGGCGCGTCAGATGATACTTCAGCCCGAACTTGTTGCCGCCGGGGCCGATGTCTTCGACGACGATCTTTTCGGCCGGCGCATAGGCCTGCGCCGCGCGCACGACCGACGCGTTGACGAGCGCCTGTCCGTGAACCGGCGGGGGCAGGCAGACGGAGAAGAAGACCGAGCCCGTCACGGGCTCGGCCGGAATGAAGTCCGCGGGAGCCGGAGTCGCCTCGCGCTTCAAAGTCTTCAGCGGCCAGGGCAGTTGATTCATAGAAGCCGGCTCCGAAACGATTGATCGCACAGCGACATGTTCGCGTAATAATCTGAACGAGCAATCAGCGGCACATCGTCTATTTTAAGCAAACGCGACCTGAGCCGAATAGCAAGGAAGCAAAGTCACGTCCATTCACATTTTCTTCAATCTACGGAGATCATTCTCATATCTCTGGCGTTTTATTGGCCCCGTCAAGTAAATCTGATAAAAATTGACTTTCGTTATTTGAATTCCAAGTTTTTTCTTGTGCTCGACAGGGCGCTGAAATGATCTTGCATCGCAAAATAAAGTCCTGATGAATTTACGTATTTATCACCTCGATAATCGCCACGCTTTGGCTGCGCATTCCGTGCAATACTGGAATTTGCGCGTCTATTTAAATCACGCTTGCTTGTTTTTGACTATACATCGCCTTTTTTAGGACACAATTTTTGCGTGTGGCAAAAATATAGGCATTTCATTGAAATCAAAGGCATATCGCCCCGCGCCCCGCCGCCTCCGGCGCGCGTGTAAAAAAAATTTCCAGAACGTTTGCGCGGCGCGGAGGGCGTTTGCGCCAAGCGCGCCCGGGCCCCGGGGTCGGGCCGGTTCTGCATTGCCGCGGCCCCGCGCCGAAGCCGGCGCGGAGAGCCGCCGCGGGAGCCGCGAGCCGGCCCGTCAGGCCGCGCGGCGCGCCGGGGAAAGCTTCGGCCCGCAGCGCCCGGAAACAGCCCGCCTCAGCTCAGCGCGCCGTGGCAATGCTTGTATTTCTTGCCGGAGCCGCAGGGGCAGGGCTGGTTGCGCCCGACCTTGGGAACGTCGCCGTCTTCTTCGCCGGGGCGCGGCAGCACGGCCGTCGCGCCAGCGACGGCGAGCGGCGCGGGCGCGGCCGCGGCGCTCGCCGTCTCCTGCGGCGGGAGCGTCGTCGCGGAGGCGCCCGCGAAGGTCGCGAAGGTCTCGTCGAACGGCGCGCCGCCCTGCGGCTCAAGCTCCTGCCCCGCCGGCTCGAACGCCACCTCGACGCGCGAAAGCTGCTGCGTCACGATCTGGCGCAACTGGGCGATGAGCTCGTCGAACAGCTCGAAGGCCTCCGACTTGTATTCGTTGAGCGGGTCGCGCTGCGCCATGCCGCGCCAGCCGACGACCTGGCGCAGATGGTCGAGCGTCACGAGATGTTCGCGCCACAGATGGTCGAGCGCCTGCAGCACGACCTGCTTCTCGATGTAGCGCGTGAGCTCCGGCCCGTTGCGCTCGACGCGGGCGGCGTAGGCCTCGTCGGCCGCCTTCTGCAGCCGTTCGCGCAGCGCCTCCTCGTCGATGCCCTCCTCCCTCGCCCAGTCGGCGACGGGCAGGTCGAGGTTGAAGCTCGCCCGCGCGCCCTCCGTGAGGCCGGCCGCGTCCCAGGCCTCGGGATAGGCGTCGCGCGGGACATGACGGACGACGAGGTCGTCGACCACGCCCTCGCGCATCTCGTGAATCATCTCTTCGAGCGAATCCGTCGCCATCATCTCGCGGCGCTGCTCGAACACGACCTTGCGCTGGTCGTTCATGACGTTGTCGTATTTCAGGATGTTCTTGCGCGTGTCGAAATTGCGCGCCTCGACCTTCTGCTGCGCCTTTTCGAGCGCCTTGTTGATCCACGGGTGGACGATCGCCTCGTCCTCCTTGAGGCCGAGCTTGACCAGCATCGACTCCATGCGGTCGGAGCCGAAGATGCGCATCAGGTCGTCCTTCAGCGACAGGAAGAATTTTGACCGCCCCGGATCGCCCTGGCGGCCCGAGCGGCCGCGCAGCTGGTTGTCGATGCGCCGGCTCTCGTGGCGTTCGGTGCCGATGATATAGAGCCCGCCGGCCTCGATCGCCTGCGCCTTGAAGCCTTCGACCTCGGCCCGGATCTGCGCCTCGCGGGCGTCGCGCCCGGGGCCTTCGGGCAGCCCGTCGCACTCCTGCGTCACGCGCATGTCGACATTGCCGCCGAGCTTGATGTCGGTGCCGCGGCCGGCCATGTTGGTGGCGATGGTGATCGCGCCCGGCACGCCGGCCTCGGCCACGATATAGGCTTCCTGTTCGTGGAAGCGGGCGTTCAGCACGGCGAACAGCTTCGACGGCTTTCCGGCGCGCGCCGCCTCATAGAGCGGCAGCAGCGCGTCATGCGCGGAAAAGTCGATCTGCCGGTAGCCCTGCGCCTTCATCGCCTCGGCGAGCTGCTCCGACTTTTCGATGGAGGTGGTGCCGACGAGCAGCGGCTGCATCTTGGCGTTCGCCGCCTCGATCTCGCGCACGATGGCGCGCAGCTTCTCCTCGGCCGAGCGATAGACCTCGTCGTCCTCGTCGAGTCGGCGCACCGGCAGGTTGGTCGGGATGTCGACCACGTCGAGCTTGTAGATCTCGGCGAATTCGTCGGCCTCGGTCGAGGCCGTGCCGGTCATGCCGGCGAGCTTGCCGTAAAGCCTGAAATAGTTCTGGAAGGTGATCGAGGCCAGCGTCACGTTCTCGGGCTGGACCTGAACGTGCTCCTTGGCCTCGAGCGCCTGATGCAGGCCTTCGGAATAGCGCCGGCCCGGCATCATGCGGCCGGTGAACTCGTCGATGATGACCACTTCGCCGTTGCGGACGATGTAATCCTTGTCGCGCTGGAACAGCCTGTGCGCGCGCAGCGCCTGGTTGACGTGATGCACGATGGTGACGTTGGCCGCCTCGTAGAGCGAGCCCTCGATCTCGACCCCGGCTTCGCGCAGAAGCTCCTCGATATGTTCGTTGCCGCGCTCGGTCAGGCTCGTCGCGCGCTGCTTCTCGTCGACCTCGTAATCCTCCGGGTCGAGCTTCGGCATCACCTTGTCGATGAGATTGTAAAGCTCGGACTTGTCGTCGGACGGCCCCGAGATGATCAGCGGCGTGCGCGCCTCGTCGATCAGGATCGAGTCGACCTCGTCGACGATGGCGAAGGCGTGGCCGCGCTGGACCATCTGCGACAGCTCATATTTCATGTTGTCGCGCAGATAGTCGAAGCCGAACTCGTTGTTCGTGCCATAGGTGACGTCGGCGGCGTAGGAGCGCCGGCGCTCCTCGTCGTCGACGCCATGCACGATGATGCCGGTCGAGAGGCCGAGGAAGCCGTAGACGCGGCCCATCCATTCGGCGTCGCGGCGCGCCAGATAGTCGTTGACGGTGACGACATGCACGCCCTTGCCGGCGAGCGCGTTGAGATAGGTCGCGAGCGTCGCGACGAGCGTCTTGCCCTCGCCGGTGCGCATCTCGGCGATGGCGCCCTCGTGCAGCACCATGCCGCCGATCAGCTGCACGTCGAAATGGCGCTGGCCGAGCACGCGCCGCGCCGCCTCGCGCACCACGGCGAAGGCCGGCACGAGCAGGTCGTCGAGCGTCCGGCCGGCCGCGAGCTCGGCCCGGAACTGGGCCGTCCGGCCCGCAAGCTCGGCGTCGGAGAGTTTCAGCATCTCCGGCTCGAGCGCGTTGATCGCCGCGACTTTCGGCTTGTAGCTCTTCAGCCGGCGGTCGTTCGCCGAGCCGAAAATCTTCTTCGCGAAAGAAGCAAGCATGGTCAGTCAACTCCTGCAGTCACGCGCCGGACGAGATCATGACGCGCGAACGGCCCGCCCGTCCGCTTCGCGCGAAGCGGGCTCCCGCCGTTCATATAGGGAGAGAGCTTGGCTGTGCGAAGGCCCGAAGCGAACGGCGACCCCGCGCGCGGACGAAGGCGCGCCGCCGCGCCCCGGCCAAGCGCCGTCCGGCCCGCAGCGCCGCCGGCCCGCGAAAAGACCATGCCCAGAAGGTCATGCGTCCCTGACGCCGGCGGCCCGGCTTCGCCAGCAAACCCGCAAGCCGCGCCGGCAAATCTGATGGTCCGCCGGACACATAGGGGCGGGCCGGCGGCTTGTCAAACAGGCCGGCCGGACGCTTGTCAAACCCGCCCGCAGGGCGCTTGCCGAACCCGCCCGCCGGGGGCTTGCCGAACAGGCCTGCCGGGGGCTTGCCGAACAGGCCTGGCGCGGAGCGGTCGATCAGACCCGCCGGGGCCGGACCGCGGCGCGCGGGCCTTGTCAAAGCCGCGCGGCCATGCATCTTTCGCAGCCGCGCCGGAGAGGCGCCGGTTTCGCCCCCGGCACCGCCCGCTCGGGACCGCCCTCTTCGCCCCGCTTTTTCACAAAGCCGACTCCGACGCCACCCCAACGCAACGCCAAGAACAACGACCTCGCAGCATCCCGGCGGCCCGGGCCCCTCACATGCGCGACGTCCGGGAGCACGCCATGACGCCTGACCTTTCGCGCCTTCGTTCCTCTTTCTCGCTGTCGTCTTTCGCGCGCGCCGCGAGCCTCGTCGCGCTGCTCGCCGCCGCGCCCGGCCTCGCCCGCGCCGAGAGCGCCGCGCCGAAGCCCGAGGCGGCCAAATCGGACGCCGCCAAATCGGACGCCGCCAAATCCGAGACGGCCAAGCCCGTTTCCGACGCCACGGTCCTCGCCACGGTCAATGGCGAGGCGATCACCGAAAAGGACCTGCGCATCGCCGCCGACGACCTCGGCCCGAGCCTGCCGCAGCAGCTCCAGGGCAAGGCGCGCGACGCCTATCTGCTCGACTTTTTGATCGACGGCGCCCTCGTCGCGCAGAAGGCCAAGGCCGAAGGGCTCGACAAGACGCAGGATTTCGCCGACCGCCTCGCCTATCAGCACGAGAAACTGCTGATGGAGACCATGCTCGGCCAGGTCACCCGCGCCGCCGTGACCGAGGCGGCGATCAAGAAAACCTATGACGAGGCGATCAAGGCGCAAAAGCCCGAAGAGGAGGTCCACGCCCGCCATATCCTGGTCCCGACCGAGGAGGAGGCGAAGGCCGTGCTGAAGCGCCTCAAGGGCGGCGAGGATTTCGCCAAGGTCGCCAAGGAGGTCTCGAAGGACCCCGGCGCCGAGGGCGGCGACCTCGGCTGGTTCTCGAAGGACAAGATGGTGCCCGAATTCGCCGACGCCGCCTTCAAGCTGCAAAAACCCGGCGATCTTTCGGAGCCGGTCAAGTCGTCCTTCGGCTGGCATGTGATCAAGCTCGAGGGCAAGCGCGAGAAGCCGCTGCCGACGCTCGACGAGGTGCGCGACCAGGTGAGCCGCTACGTCGCCCAGAAGGCGCAGAGCGATCTCGTCGTCGGCCTGCGCAAGGACGCCAAGATCGAACGCGCCCCGGGCGCGCCGACGGTCCCCGCCCCGGCGGCGGAGCCGAACGACGACAAGGCGCCCGAGGCCGAAAAGAAATAAGACGCGCCTGACAGGGACGGGGCGCGCCGCCCTTGACGGCGCCGCCGCTTGGCCGCAAACGGGAGCGTGAGCTTCGGCGCGCCGGCGCGCGGCCCGTTCGCGGCGGGCGCGGCGAAGCTTCGTGACCCCTGTGGCCCGGCGGGCCTCCTCCCGAGGACGCCATTCCCGAGGACTCCATGGCCGCCCTTTCGCCGCTCGCGCCGCAAACCTACCCCGACCTGCCGCCGGTGCCGGGCGCGCGCTTTTGCGCCGGCGCCGCGGGGATCCGCTACAAGGGCCGCACCGACGTGATGATCGCGCTCCTCGACAGGGGGACGCAGGTCGCGGGCGTCTTCACCAAATCGAAATGCCCCTCGGCCCCGGTCGACTGGTGCCGCGAAAAGCTCGCCGGCGGCAAGGCGCGCGCGCTCGTCGTCAATTCGGGCAACGCCAACGCCTTCACCGGCAAGGCCGGGGCCGACGCCGTCAAGCTCACCGCCGCCGTCGCCGCCAGGGCGTTCGGCGTCCCGCGCGGCGAAATCTTCCTCGCCTCGACCGGCGTCATCGGCGAGCCGCTCGACGCGACGAAATTCGAGCCCGCGCTGCCGAAGCTCGCGGAGAAGGCGAAGCCCGGCGACATGTTCGAGGCGGCCAAGGCGATCATGACCACCGACACCTATCCGAAGGTCTCGACCCGCACGGTCGAGCTCGGCGGCGTCGAGGTGGTCATCGCCGGCATGGCCAAGGGCGCCGGCATGATCGCCCCGGACATGGCGACGATGCTCTCCTTCATCTTCACCGACGCGCCGATCACGGCGCCGGCGCTGCAGGCGATGCTGTCGAAGGGCGTCGAGGCCTCCTTCAACGCGATCACGGTCGACAGCGACACCTCGACCTCCGACACGCTGATGCTGTTCGCCACCGGCGCCGCCGAAAAGCGCGGCGCCCCCCGCATCGAGGACGCGCGCGACCGCCGCCTCGCGCCGTTCAGGGCGGCGCTCGACGAGATCCTGCTCGACCTCGCGCATCAGGTGGTGAAGGACGGCGAGGGCGCGCGCCATTTCGTCGAGATCACGGTTTCGGGCGCGGCGTCAAAAGCCGCGGCGAAGCGCATCGCGCTGTCGATCGCCAATTCGCCGCTGGTCAAGACGGCGGTCGCGGGCGAGGACGCGAACTGGGGCCGCGTCGTCGCCGCCGTCGGCAAGGCCGGCGAAAAGGCCGAGCGCGACCGCCTCGAAATCTGGTTCGGCGACGTCCGCGTCGCCGCCAAAGGCCGGCGCGACCCGGCCTATGACGAGGCCGAGGTCTCGAAGCTCATGAAAGAAAAAGAGATCAGGATCCGCGTCGACGTCGGCGTCGGCGCCGGATCGGCCACGGTGTGGACCTGCGACCTCACCAGGGAATATGTCGAGATCAACGGCGACTATCGCTCGTGAGGCTTCTGCTCGTCGTCGCCTGCGCGCTGATTGACGCCGACGGGCGGGTGCTGATCGCGCGGCGCCCCGAAGGCAAGGAGCTCGCCGGGCTGTGGGAATTCCCCGGCGGCAAGCTCGACGCCGGCGAGCGGCCCGAAGACGCGCTGGTCCGCGAGCTCGCCGAGGAGCTTGGCGTTGCGGTGAAGCCCGCCTGCCTCGCGCCGCTGACCTTCGCCAGCCACGCCTATGAGAGCTTTCATCTGTTGATGCCGCTCTACGTCTGCCGGCGCTGGGAGGGCTTCGCCGCGCCGCGCGAGGGCCAGGCGCTGAAATGGGTTTTCCCGAAAAACCTGCGCGACTATCCGATGCCGCCGGCCGACGCGCCGCTGATTCCGCCGCTGATCGAGCTTCTGGGGTAAGCCGCCAAGCTGCGGGCGCTATTTCTGCTTGCCCTGCGCCTCGTCCTTGTCCTCATCCTCGCCGATATGGGCGCAATATTTGGCGATGCAGCGCTCATAGGCCGGGTCCGACGTTCCCCTGGCGTGATAGAGGCAGCTCGAGACGCAGCGCTGCTGCGCCTCCGAACCGTCCTCCGCGCGCGCCGGAGCGGTGGCCAGAACAAGGCTGAAGCCGAGAAGACCGAAACCGGCGGCCAGAGCGCGCATGAAAACCTCCTTCGCCCGGGAATTTGGGCGCGCGCGCAAAATTTCTCCGGCCGGCGCCGCGGTCAAGGCCCGACCGGGGCGCCGGGGCCATTTTCAGTCAAAATAAGCGTCGACCCGCGGCGTCAAGGCCCTGCCGGAAAAACCTGCAAGCCTGCGCGGCGATGCTCTACTGTGCCGCGGCGCGGCGGTCCCGCGCGTGAGGAGGCTCCGCCTTGGTGCGTTTCGAGAACGTCGGCCTGCGCTACGGCATGGGCCCGGAGGTGCTGAAGGACATCAGCTTCGCGATCGAGCCGCAGTCCTTCCAGTTCCTCACCGGGCCGTCCGGCGCCGGCAAGACCACGCTTTTGCGCCTCATCCTCATGTCGCTCAGGCCGACGCGCGGCATGATCCGCCTGTTTGGCCGCGACGCGCTGACGATCGACAAGGCGGGCGTCACGGACCTGCGCCGGCGCATCGGCGTCGTGTTCCAGGATTTCCGCCTGCTCGACCATCTGACCACTTATGAGAACGTCGCCTTGCCGCTGCGCGTGCGCGGCATGGACGAATCGGCCTATCGCGCCGAAGTGACCGAGCTTTTGCGCTGGGTCGGGCTCGGCGAGCGCATGAACATTCCCCCCGCCGTGCTGTCGGGCGGCGAGAAGCAGCGCGCCGTGATCGCCCGCGCGCTGATCGTGCGGCCCGAGCTTCTGCTCGCCGACGAGCCGACCGGCAACGTCGACCCGAGCCTCGCCCGCCGCCTGCTACGGCTGTTCACCGAGCTGCACAAATCCGGCACCTCGGTGGTCATCGCCACCCACGACCTCGGCCTCATGGACCAGTTCGACGGCGCGCGCCGCCTCGTGCTCGGCGACGGGCGCCTGCACATCTTCGACTGAGCCCGCCGCGCGCGCCCCGAGGGCCGACGCCGCAAAAGCTTGGCGCGCGGCGGCGGGCGCGCTACGACTTGGGGGCGGCGCATGAGGCCTCCGCGCAGGACAGGCGCCACGGACCCGCGCGGATTTGGACTGACGCGATTTGGACCCACGCGACCTCCCCCTCGCCGAGCCGAACCGCCAGACGCCGCGGCGCGAGGAGCTTTTCGGCGCGCCGGCGGCGGATCACGACTTCGATCCCGCGGGCTTCGATCCGGTCGATCTCGAAGACCAGAGCTTCGCCGCCGAAGCGCGGCCGCGCTCGCCCGTGAAGCGCGGCTTCGGCCGGCTGCGCGACTTTGCGCGCCGCGTCGGCGAGCGGCGCCGGCGGGCGCGCCAGACGCGGCGCGAAAAGGCGCTGGTGCCGGCGGCCTCGATCGCCGGACGGGCGCTCGTGACCGTCATCGCCATCATGACCTTCCTCGCGGCGCTGACCGCCGGGGCGGCGATGCTGATCGCCGACGCCTCGTCGTCCTGGCGCAGCGAAGTCGCGCGCGAGATGACGATCCAGATCCGCCCGACGCAGGGGCGCGACATCGAGGCCGACCTGCGCAAGACCGCCGAGCTGGCCCGCAGGACGCCGGGGATCGCCTCGGCGCGGCCGTTCTCGCGCGACGAATCCGAAGAGCTGCTCGAACCCTGGCTCGGCTCCAATCTCGACCTGTCCGAGCTTCCGGTGCCGCGCCTCGTCGCGCTGACCCTCAGGCCCGGCGCCCATCTCGACGCGACCGCGCTGGCGCGCGCCGTCGCCGACGCGGTTCCGGGCGCGACGCTCGACGACCATCACCGCTGGATGCGCCGGCTGGCGCTGATGGCGAACAGCGTCGTCGTGGCGGCGGCGCTGATCTTCGCGCTGGTGCTCGCGGCGATGATCCTCGCCGTCGCCTTCGCGACGCGCGGCGCGATGGCCGGCAACCGCGAGATCATCGAGGTGCTGCATTTCGTGGGCGCGGCCGACGAATATGTCGCGCGCCAGTTCCAGCGCCATTTCTTCCGGCTCGGCCTGCGCGGCGGGCTGATCGGCGGCGTGTCGGCGATTGTGGCGTTCTATCTGACCTCGACGCTCGTCGAATTCCTGCGCGCGACGCCGGGCGGCGACCAGATGGAGGCGCTGTTTGGCGGATTTTCGCTCGGCTCCGAAGTCTATGTGGCGATTCTGGCGATCGCCTTCGGCGCCGCGCTCGCCACCGGAATCGTGTCGCGCTTCATCGTGCTGCGGCATTTGCGCGACTTGAGCTGAGGCGCGCCGTCGGCTTGAGTGGGCGCAAGGCGGCGCGGCGCAGGCCGCCGTATCGTCAAATTCATGTCTCGCCATCCGGGCGCAGACCCTGGCGCGCGTTCGGCGTTCATCGAGCCGCGAATGCGCTTTAACATGTTGTTTTTGCGAATTTTCTTAACGTAAAAGTCTGCACCTTTTACTGAAGACGCTCTAACTGCGAGGAGTTTTTTCATGGATGGACGTCAGCCGGACGCAAGCCCGTCCAGCGAACAGGCGGCGCGGCCGCTCTCGAAAAGCGTCGGCGACGACGGCTGCGCCTTCGACGGGCCGGCGATCTCCGACGCCGAGCGCGCGAAGGTCGAGGCCGCGATCACGGCGCTGGTCGAGGATTTTTACGGCAAGGCGCGGCAGGACGACCTGCTCGGCCCGGTCTTCGCCGCCGCCGTCGCGGACTGGGACGGGCATCTGAAGACCGTCGCCGACTTCTGGTCGCACGCGCTTTTGAAGACGCAGCGCTACACCGGCTTTCCCTTTCCGGTCCACACCCAGCTGCCGACGCTGAAGCCCGAGCATTTCCCGCGCTGGCTCGCCCTGTTCGAGGAAAGCGCGGCGGAAATCCTGCCGGGCGACTACGCCGGGCAGGCGATCGCCCGCGCAAGGCACATGGCGCGCTCCTTCGTCGCCGGCGTGTTCCCCTTCACGGACAAGCACGGCAGGCCCGCCCGCAAGCCGGGATAGGCCGAAGCGCGCGCCTGGCCCGCGTCCGAAAAAACGCGCTCTGGCCGGCGCCCTGCGGCCGGCCTATGCTGCCGCCCGTCAAGGCCGCGCGGCCCGGCGCGGCGACGGACGCGGACCCATGACGCTGCTTCTCGCCTTCGCCGCCGGCCTTCTGACCATTCTGAGCCCCTGCGTGCTGCCGCTCGCGCCGGTCGTCGTCGCGGGGGCGGCGGCGCAGGATCCGCGCGGCCCGCTCGCCCTCGCGCTCGGCCTCGCGCTGACGTTCGGGACCGCCGGCGCGCTGTTCGCCGGCGCGGGCCTTTCGCTCGGCGGCGATCTTGCGCGGCCGGCCGCCGCCGCGCTGGCGCTCATCGCCGGGCTCGTCATGCTGGTTTCGCCGCTGCGCCGGCGCGCCGAGGCGTTTTTCGGCCGCTTCGCGCGCTGGGGCGAAACGCTCGACGCCCGCCGGCCCGCCGGGCTCCTCGGCTTCGCCGCGGCCGGCGCCGCGCTCGCCTTTTTATGGGCGCCCTGCGTCGGTCCGACTCTTGGCGCGGCCTTCGCGCTCGCGGCCTCGGGCGGCTCGCTGGCGGCGGCGGGCGCCGTCATGACGGCCTTCGCGCTCGGCGCGGCGCTGGCGCTGCTGGCCGCGGGCTACGGGCTGCGCCGGCTCGCCGCCGCGCGCCGCCTGCGGCTCCAGGCGCTCGCGGGCGCGGGGCGGACCGCCTTCGCCCTGCTGCTCGTCGGTCTCGGCGCGTCGGTGCTGACCGGCTTCGACCGCGAGATCGAGGCCGCGGCGCTCAGGGCCTCGCCGCGCTGGCTGATCGCGCTGACGACCGCCGTCTGAATCCCGCGCGACGCGCTTGCCTTGCGCGCCGCTCTGGAGGAGGCTTTGGGAAAAGCGACGAACATGCGCCCCGCCATGATTTTGCGCTCCGCCTTCCGCCTCTCGACGCCGCCCCTGCTGGCCGCGACATTGACGCTCGGCGCGACATTGACGCCCGGCGCGACCTGGACGCTCGGCGCCGCAATCTGGACGCTCGGCGGCGCGAGCCGGGCGCAGGCCGAAACGCCGGCCGCGCCGCAGGCGCCCGTCTCGCCGATCGACGTTCCCGAGCCCGAAGGGTTTTGGCGCGGGCCGCTGCGCGGCTATACGCCGAAGACGTTGAAGGGCGCGCGCGTGATCGACGCCGCGGGGCTCGCCCGGCTGGCGGAGAGCGGCGCGCCCGTGCTGATCGACGTCGGCCCGGCCGACCGGCGCCCGCCCGCGCTCGGCCCGGACGCCGTCTGGATGCCGGCGCATCGCACGATTCCCGGCGCGGTCTGGATGCCCGGCGCCGGCGAGGGGACGCCGGACCCGGCCTTCGCCGACGCCTTCGCGCGGCGCGCCGCGGCGTTGACCGGCGGCGATCTTTCGCGGCCCGTCGTCGCTTTCTGCCATCCCGAATGCTGGGGCGGCTGGAACGCCGCAAGGAGGCTGGTCATGCTTGGCTACAAGAACGTCTACTGGCTGCCGGACGGCGTCGAGGGCTGGCAGGAGGATCATGCGCTCGCGGCCGCGCCCGCCGACGCGGAATGGGCCAAGGCCGCGCCCGGGGCGCAGCCGCAATGACGCCCCGCCCGCCGTTTCGCCCCCGCCGGCGCGCGGCGCTCGGCCTGTTCGCCGCCCTCGGCCTGTTCGCCGCGCTCGGGCGGGGCCCCGCGCGGGCGGCGCCGCCAGAACCCTTCGACGACGCGGCCTTCGCCGAGGCGCAGGCCGAGGGCGCGCCGGTCCTGGTCGAGATCACGGCCCCCTGGTGCCCCGCCTGCGCGGCGCAGCGGCCGATCATCGACCGGCTCGCCGCGGCCGACGGGCGCTTTGCGGACCTGCGCGTGTTCACGATCGAGTTCGACACGCAGAAGGAGCTGACGCGCCGATTCAGGGCGGCGATGCAGAGCACGCTGATCGTGTTCAGGGGAAAGGTCGAGGTCGCCCGCTCGATCGGCGAGACGCAGGCCGAATGGATCGAGGCGCTGATCGACCGGGCCTATTGAGGGCCGGCCCGGCCCCGCCTCACACCGGCACGCGCACCGTGGCGCGCAGGCCGCCGAGCGGCGAATCGGAGAGCTGGATGTCGCCGCCATGCGAGCGGGCGATGTCGAGCGCGATGGCGAGGCCGAGACCCGTGCCGCCGACGTCCTGGTTGCGCGCCTCGTCGATGCGGTAGAAGGGGCGGAACACCTCCTCGCGCAGTTCGGGCGGCACGCCCGGCCCGTCGTCGTCGACGTGAATATAAAGGAAGCGCTTGTCGCGCACCGCCTCGACCGCGACCGTCTTCGCATAGTTCTGGGCGTTGCCGATCAGATTCGACAGCAGCCGCTTGAAGGCGTCGGGCCGCAGCGTCGCCACGGGGTCGCCGCTATAGGCGATGGCGACGTCATGCCCCTCGCGCTCGGCGTCGAAGCGCAGCTCCTCCAGAAACTCGATCATGTCGACGCGCACCGCCCGCTCGCCGGCGGCCCCGCGGGCGAAGGCCAGATAGGCTTCGAGCATGCGCTGCATCTCGGCGACGTCCTTCTGCAGGTCGGCCGTCTCCTCGCTTTCGGGCATCAGCGCGAGCGAGAGCTTGAAGCGGGTCAGCACCGTGCGCAGGTCGTGGCTGACGCCTGACAGCATGGTGGTGCGCTGCTCGATGGCGCGCTCGATGCGGCGCTTCATCTCGATGAAGGCGAAGCCGGCGCGGCGCACCTCGCGCGCGCCGCGCGGCCGGAAGTCGGGGTCGCGGCCCTTGCCGAACTCCTCGGCCGCGCCGGCGAGCGCCAGAATCGGCTTGATCTGGTTGCGCAGCACGAAGCTCGCCGCCACGATCAGCACGAAGGAGGTGCCGACCATCCACAGCAGGAAGATATAGGAGTTCGAGGCGTAGGCGGCGCTGCGGTAGGCGAGCACGCGCAGGATCGCGTCGTCGAGCTGGATGCGGATCTCGATCAGGTTCGAGCGTCCCACCGTGTCGAGCCAGAACGGGCGCGAGATCTGCTTGCGGATCTCGTTCGAGAGCGCCGCGTCGACGATGTTGAAGAACGGCTTCGGCAGCGCCGGCGGCAGGGGTCCCGGCGGCAGGAACTCGGCCTCGATCCTGAGCCGGTCCTGGGCGATCTGGGAGAGCTTGGCGTCCGCCCCCGGAAAGGCCTTGTGCAGCTCGATCAGCGCCGCGACGTCCTGGGTCAGCGCGGTCGACAGCCTGGTGGTGACGAGCTGCCAGTGGCGCTCCATGAACACATAGGTCAGGACGCATTGCAGCACGATCATCGGCAGGATGACGATGAGCGCGGCGCGGGCGTAAAGCCCCTGCGGCAGAAGCTGGCCGACCTTGCGGGAAAGCCCGCGCCAGACGGCGCGCGGGCGATCGAAGGGGGCGCCAAGGATCAGGCTCACCGCGCGTCGCCTCCTTCGGGCGCCGCCGGGGCGGCCCGCTCGCAGGGGCGAGGCGCCCGCATGGCTCCCGTTTCGCGCGGCTCCTGTTTCATGGCTCCTGTATAAGGCGCTCCCGCGCCGCCGCAAAACTTCGCGCGCTCAAGGCTTGCGCGCCAGCGGAGCCGCGGCGCGGAAGGCGGCGCGCCCGCGCAAAAAAAGCGCGGCCGGAGCGAGCCGGGCCGCGCTTTCAGGACGGAAGGGCGAAAACTTCGGCCTAGAGGTCTTCGGACAGCTTGCCGATGTGCTTCTGGCTGTAGAGCTGCACGCCGACCTGGCGGATCAGCTCCTGCTGCGTCTCGAGGAAGTCGATGTGGTGCTCCTCGTCCTTCAGAAGGTCGTCATAGAGCTCCTTGGTGACGCGGTCATGCACCGTGATGCAATATTCGGCCGCCTCGGTGTAGAGCTCGCGCGCGCCCAGTTCTGCGGCGAGGTCGCAGGAGAGAATCTCCTCGACCGACTGGCCGATGCGCAGCGGGTCGAGCACCTGCATGTTGGGGAAGCCCTCAAGGAACAGGATGCGCGCCGTGATCTTGTCGGCGTGGCGCATCTCCTCGATCGACTCCTCGCGCCACTGCTTGGCGAGATCCTTGAAGCCCCAGTTGTCGAGGATGCGGAAATGCAGCCAGTACTGGTTGATCGCCGTCAGCTCGCTGCGCAGGCTGCGGTTGAGGTAGTCGATGACTTTTTCGTCGCCCTTCATCGGCGCTCTCCTGATGTTCGCCCGCATCTCCCCGGCCGCATCCAGAGCCGGAGACGGTTTCGGATTCGGGGGGCGAGTTTTGATTAGATCCTTTCTAAATAAGCCTGCGGGCCATCTGCGCGCAAGCGCTATTTTCGGGGCGTCGGGCGCGGGCGCGGGGGCCCCGGAAACGGGACGGCGCAAGGCGACGCGCCGAAAATTCGAACGGTCGCCGACAGGCGCAGGCAAGCTTCTTCTGTCAGCTTCGGCGCGGTCGGGTCTGGAGCGCCCGTTTCGCCGCGCTCCACGCCCTTGGTTTGAGGCGCGTTCCAGCGCGTTCCGGCTCCCGTCGCCCCAGGGCGCGGCGCGGGCTCGAACCTGGCCGTGGAGCGCCATCCGGAGCGAACTTATGACGGGGCGCATGATCAAGCGAAAGGGGATTCGGGCCCGCGCGCCCGCGGCGCAGCCGCGGCCGGAGCCGGACTTCCCGCGTCCCGCCGAAGAGCCGCGCGGGGCCGAGGCGGCGCCGGCTCCGGCGCCGCGCCTCGTCGCCGGCGGCCGCGGCCCGGGCGTCAATACGTCGCACGATCTCGCCCCCTCCGCCAACGCGGGCGGCGTCGCCGCCGCCGCGGCTCCGGCGGGGGTCGCCCGGCGCGGGAGCGCGAAGCCCGAGTTCGAGCTCGCCCGTCTCGCCTGGCGCGCGGCGGTCGCGCCGCCGGCGCGCCTGCCCGGGCGCGACGCCATCGCCCTGTTCCGTTCGGGCCGCTTCGCCGAGGCGTCGGCCCTGGCGCGGCCGGGCGCCGCGAGCCTCGACATTCTGTCGGCCGGGCCGCTCGCCGCGGCGGCGCTCGGCGGGGCGAGCCGGCTTCCCCTTTCGGACGCGAACAGCTTCGTGCGCACCATCGACGAGACCTGCCGGCGGGCGCTGGCCGCGGAGCGGCCGGCGGAGGCGACGGCGCCGTTCGTCGCGGGCGGCGCCGTCGGCGGCTACGACCTTCTCGCCCTGCCGCTCGCCAATCCGGCCGGGCCGCCGCTGTGCCTCCTCTACATGGCCGAGCGCGGCGAGAAATACGCCCTCGCCGAAGCCCTGCTCGGCGCGACCGAGGCCGGGCTCGCGGCGCTCGCCGCGATCGAGGGGGCGGACGGGCGTCCGGTCGATTTCGAGATCGCCGCCGCCAATCACGCCGCCGCCCGCCTGCTGCGCCGCGGCCCGACCGAGCTGCAGGGGCGCCGCCTGTCGGAGTTCCACGCCCTGCCCGGCTGGCGCGAGGCGGCCGCGCGCCTGTTGAAGCTCGCCGAGGCGGGCGGCGCCGAAAAATTCGAGGCCGCGGGCGCGAACGGGCGGCTCTCGGTCTGCGCTTACGCCTCGGGCGGGCTCGTCGTCGTCACGCTCGCGCCGGCGGCCGACCCCGAGGAGCTGTCGTCCTTCCGCCTCCTGTTCGAGGAAAGCCCGACGCCGACCGCGCTGTGCGAGCCCGGCGCGCTCGCCTTCGTCACGCTCAACGCGGCCGCCGCCGCGCTGTGGGGCTATGCGAGCGCCGACGAGCTCGCCGGCAAGAGCCTCTACGACCTCGTCGCGCCCGAAGATTTCGCCCGGCTCGAATGTTTCGCCGCGCGCCCCCCGGCCGAGGCGCCGCACGACGTCTTTCGCCACCGGCGCGCCGACGGCGGCGCGATCGACGTCGCGACGCATCGCCGCGCGATCCTCTTCCGGGGCAGGATCGCGCATCTCGTCTCCCTGACCGACGTGACCGAGCGCCGGCGCGCCGACGCGCGGCTCGCCCATATGCAGCTGCATGACGCGCTGACCGACCTGCCGAACCGGGCGCTGTTTCGCGAAAAGCTCGGCGAGGCGCTGTCCCGGCTCGACGCCGCGGGCGGGCGGATCGCCCTGTTCTATCTCGACCTCGACCATTTCAAGAACGTCAACGAGGCCTATGGCCACCCGGTCGGAGACGCGCTGCTGCGCGCCGTCGCCGAACGGCTGCGCGCGCGGCTGCGCCCCTCCGACGCCCTTGCGCGCTTCGGCGGCGACGAATTCGCCCTGATGCGCCACGTGGCCGGCCCCGAGGAGGCGGCGGCGCTCGCAGCGCTGGTGTCGGACACGGTCGGCCGCCCTTTCGCGATCGACGGCCAGGCCATCGAAATCGCCACCTCGATCGGCGTCGCCATGGCCCCCGAGGACGGGCGCGAGCCCGATCTCATGTTGAAGAACGCCGATCTCGCCCTCTACCGCGCCAAGGAGGACGGACGGCGCGCGACGCGCTTCTTCGAGCCCGGCATGGACGCGCGGGCGCGGGCGCGCCGCCAGATCGAGATCGACCTGCGCCGCGGCCTCGCCGCCGGCGAGTTCGAGCTCTATTACCAGCCGCTGGTGGCGCTCAAGAGCGGCGCCGTCACCGGCTTCGAGGCGCTGATGCGCTGGCGCCATCCCGAGCGCGGCATGGTGCCGCCGACGGAGTTCATCGGCATCGCCGAAGAGATCGGCCTCATCGTCCCGCTCGGCGAATGGGCGCTGCGGCAGGCCTGCGCCGAGGCCGCGAGCTGGCCCGGCGCGCTCAAGGTCGCGGTCAATCTCTCGCCGGTGCAGTTTCGCAGCGGCAATCTCGTCCACGCCGTGCTGACGGCGCTCGCGGCCTCGGGGCTGCCCGCCTCCCGGCTTGAGCTCGAAATCACCGAATCGATCCTGCTCGCCGAGAGCGAGGCCAATCTCGCCACGCTGCACAGCCTGCGCGCGCTCGGCGTCAGCGTCTCGATGGACGATTTCGGCACGGGCTATTCGAGCCTCTCCTATCTGCGCGCCTTCCCCTTCGACAAGATCAAGATCGACCGCTCCTTCGTGAAGGATCTCGGGCTCAGCGACGGCTCGACGGCGATCGTGCGCGCGGTCGCGGGGCTTGGCGTCAGTCTCGGCGTCTCGACCACGGCGGAAGGCGTCGAGACCGGCGAGCAGCTCGCCTTTCTGCGCGCGGAAGGCTGCACCGAAATGCAGGGCTATTATTTCAGCCCGCCCATTCCGGCGAGCAAGATCCGCCCGCTGCTCGAAGCCAACGCCAAGGCGGACCAGCGCTTCGCGCCGCCGCTCAAGCATTGAGGCGCACACGGACCCGCGCGTCAGGACATCGCGCCAACACCAACACATGAAGCGCGCCAACACATGGAGCGCGCCAACAATGGAGCGCGCCAACAATGGAGCGCGCCAAAACACGGGGCGCGCGACGGGGAGCCGGGAGCAGGGCGCCAAAAAGGGAGCCAGGAAAACGACGCCCGGCGCAAGGCGCAAAACGGCGCGGGAGCGCGCCCCCCGCCCTCCCGCGCCAGCAACATGGCTGGCCCGCGCGGGCCAGAACGTCGCGCGGCAAAACGGCTTGAAGCGCAGGATTTTCTGGCGCAGTTCGGCCGGCACGAGCGCGCGCGCGAAGGCGCGGGCGCGGCGCTTCATGTCGAAATAGCGCCCGAGCGCCGGCGCCTCGATCTCGGCGATGCGGCCCGGCAGCAGCAGCACCCGCCCGCCCTCCGGGTGGCGCAGGCCGATCCGCGCCGCGGCGATGGTCGCGAAATGGGCGTTGTCCTGCCCGACGATCCCGCCGCAGGCCGAGAGCAGCCCCACGTTCTTCGCCGCCGTGAACGTCTCCTGCGCCGAAAGCTCGGGGCTGCGAAAGAGCATCTTGTGGTTGGCGTTGTCGTAGCGGCGCTCCTCATGGTCGAAGATCACGCGCACGCCCGGCGGCGGCTCGATCTCGTCGAGCGCCTTCGGGCTGTCGCTCGCGAGAAAGAGCGACTCGAAGCGCCAGCGCCCGTAAACCTTCGCGATCGCCGCGTTGAAATGGCGCGACGGCACATAGGCCGTCTCGACGGTCTTGTCGCCGCGGCGGAAATGGACGCCGAGCGTCGTCTCGCCGACGCCGAGCCGCGCCCGCGCCGCCTCGATCTCGTCGGCGACCCGCGGCGCGAAGGCGACGACGCCGCCCTCGGCGGCGAGCGCCGCGTCGGCCGCGTCGTTGGCGAAGCGCAGGAAAGGCTCGTCCTGCGCGCGCGTCGGATCGTAGAGGGTTTCGGCGGCCAGCGCCTGCGGCGGCGGCGGCGCGCTTTGCGGCGCAAAAGTCTGGCCATAGGGCGGATCGTCGTCACGCGAGAACACCGCGCGCCGCCCCGTCGCCAGCGCGAGCTCAAGCCCCATGACGCGATGCGCGATCTGGCCGCCATAGCCGATCGGAATCTGCTCGATCAGGAGAAAGCGGTCGGCCTGCTGAAACTGCAGGCGGTCGAGGGCGTCGTGGACAAGCTGGGGGGAGAAATCCGTCATATGCGACCGCCGAAGAGAAATCCGCCCGCCGCGAGGGCGGGCGCCACGCCTTTTCCTATACGCCGCGCCTGTGGAAATCATCCATCAAGCCCGCGCAATTCGAAGCGCCTGCGGGCGGGGCCGGCGCGCTCAAGCGAAAGCGAAGGCGTTTTCCGCAAAAGGGCCTCGCCGTCGCGCCGCGCCGTCGCCATTATGCGCCGCGGCCGGCCGGGCCGCCCGGGCGCCGGCGGAGCCGCGCCGTTCAACCTTGCGACAGGGAGCCGATGGGCCGCACTTTTCTGATGATCCGCTCCGTCGGCTTCGCCCTATTCACGAAGCTCAGCGGCGCGGCGACGGTGTTCGTCGCGCTGCCGCTCGTCGCGCGCGGGGTCTCGGCGCAGGACTATACGGCCTTTCTCACGGCCATGAACGTCGCGGCGGCGATCGGCCTCGTCTTCGCGCCCTTCGGCGTGCTGTTCATCCGCGACATCGCCCACGCTTTCGCCAGCGACGACCCGAAGGCGCCGATGGAGGCGACGCGGCGCTGCTTCAGCGCCCATGCGGCGCTGTCGCTCGTCGTCGCGGCGCTGTTCGCGCTCGCCGGCGCCCTATGGGCCGCGCTCTACGGACTCAAGCCCGCCATCGTCGTCGGCGTCGCGCTGAATTTCCTTCAGATTGCGGCGGGCTTCGGCCAGATCTACCGCATCGCGGAGCGCACCGACCATGTGACGAGCCTCGTTCAGACCGCCGCCAATCTCGCGCTCGTCGGGGGCCTGCTCGCGCTCGCCCATTTCGGGCGGCTCAACGACATGACCGTCTGCCTCGTCTATTTCGGCGCGCCCGCCCTCGCCGATCTCTGCGTCTTTCTCCAGGTCGCGGCGACGCGCGGCCTTTCGCCGAAAATCGGCAAAAACGCCTTCGCGGCGCTCTGGGCGCGCGCGCCGGAAAGCCTGCCGCTCTTTCTTTCGCCGTTCGCCGACTATGTGAAGATCTACGCCTCGGCGATGATCGCGCTCGCCGTCGCCGGCGCCCATGACTATATCGTGTTCTCGACCAGCGTCCTGTTCATCGCGCGGCTCGTCAACCCGCTGACGCTCGTCACCCGGCCGCTGATGCCGGCCTTCATCGACGCGCTGCAGCGGCGCGACGCGCTCTGGCTCAACGGCCTGCGCCGGGCGCTGTTTGCGGCCGCGGGGCTCGGCGCCGCCGTCGCCGCCACGCTGCCGTTCGTCGTCAACCGCGACCTGCTCGCCCTCGCCCTGCCGAAGGAGGTCGGCGAGGTTTCGGCGGCCTTCGTGCTCGCCTGCGCCTATTTCGCCTTCTCCTATGCGCTCGTCTCGCTGCTCGCGCCGCTCTACATCGGGGCGCGCCGGGCGGTGCCCTACGGCGTCGTCAATCTCGCCTTCACGCTCGCCGGCGCGGCGGCGGGCGCCCTTCTCGCGCTGCGCTTCGGCGCGCAGGGCATGATGAGCGCCATGGCCGGCTTCGGCACGATCTCCGTGCTCGTGCTGCTCGCCTCGATGGACTGGGGCGCGGCGCGAAAGCCCGGTCAAAAACCCTGAGGCCCGCCGCCCGCCGGCGCGGCGAAAGCCTGCGGGCAGGATGCGGGCTTGCGAACAAAACATGAATAGACGAAAATTCGGGCGGCGCGGCGATTCGCGGCGCGCCGTCCCGAAGCGCCAGCCCCGAACCCCTCATGCTCGACGCGACGCCCTTTCGCCGTCAGGCGCAGCCGGCCCGCCCGCCCCTTGAGGCCGAGGCCGCGCCCGAAACGCCGGCCCGGCGTGTGCGAAAAATCATTCACGTCGACATGGACGCCTTCTTCGCCTCGGTCGAGCAGCGCGACGACCCGTCGCTGCGCGGCAGGCCCGTCGCCGTCGGCGGGGCGCGGGCGCGCGGCGTCGTCGCGGCGGCGAGCTATGAGGCGCGCGCCTTCGGCGTGCGCAGCGCCATGCCTTCCGTCACGGCGCTGCGCAAATGCCCCGACCTCGTGTTCGTCAAGCCGCGCTTCGACGTCTACAAATCCGTCTCGCGCGAGATCCGGGCGATCTTTTCCGAACACGCCTCCCTCGTCGAGCCGCTTTCGCTCGACGAGGCCTATCTCGACGTGACCGAAAACCTGACCGGCGCGCCGTCGGCCACCCGGATCGCCGAGGAGATTCGCGCAAAGATCTTCGCCCGCACGGGCCTCACCGCTTCGGCCGGGGTCTCCTACAACAAGTTTCTGGCCAAGCTCGCCTCGGACCATAAAAAGCCCGACGGGCTTTTCGTGGTGCCGCCGGCCCGGGGCGAGGCCTTCGTCGAGCCGCTGCCCGTCGCGCGTCTGCATGGCGTCGGCCCCGCGACCGAGGCGCGCATGAAGAGGCTCGGAATCGAGACCGTCGCCGACCTGAAGGCGCTGCCGCTCGGCCTGCTGCAGGAGCGCTTCGGCAAGGCCGGCGCCTATTATTACGGGATCGCCCGCGCCATCGACGAGCGGCCGGTGCGGCCGGACCGGATCCGCAAATCGCTCGGGACCGAGAGCACCTTCTTCGAGGATCTGCATGGCTTCGAGGCGATGCGGCTCGCGCTTCTGCCGATTCTCGACAAGCTCTGGCGCCAGGCGCAGGCGCTGGGCGTCTCGGGCCGCACGGTGACGCTCAAGGCCAAGACGGCGGATTTCAGGATTTTTTCGCGCAGCCGCTCGCGGTCCGAGCCGGTGCCGGAGCGCGCCGCGCTCGAGGCCGAAAGCCTCGCCCTGCTGCGGCCGCTCCTGACGGAGGCCGCGTCGCCCCTGCGTCGCGGCGTCAGGCTGCTCGGCGTCACGCTCGGCGCGCTGAGCGGGCCTGACCTTCGGCCCGCGCCGCGCCAGCTCGACCTCGGGCTCAGCTGACGGCCGGGCGCGCCGGCCCGGTGCGCGCCCGCACAGAGAGCCGCGCGGCATAAAACTAGTCTTTCTGCATCGGCGGCGGATGGAGCCGCCCCGACGGAGAGACGACAATGACCGCAGCTCGCAAGACTTTCGCCGCCGGCCTCGCGGCCCTCGCCCTCGCCGGCGCCGTTTCGGCGTCCTCCCCCGCCGCCGCCGGCCCGTGGCGCGCCTATCATCCCTGGGGCTGGGGCGTCGGCGCCGCCGCCGCGGGCATCGCGATCGGCGCGGCCGCCGCCGCCGCGACTCCTTATTATTACGCGCCGGCCTGCTATTTCAGCCGCCAGCCCGTCGTCGACGCCTATGGCGAGGTGGTCGGCTTCCGCCGCGTCCGTGTCTGCAACTAGGCGCGTCCGGGTTTTCCCGAGCCAAAACCCCGGGGTTCCCGCCCGGGGTTTTCGCCGTTTTGGCCCCTCAAACGGCGTCGGCGCCGCGGCCTTCGATCTTTTCGCGCGCCGCGGCAGAGGCGCCGGCGTCGCCGCGCGTCTCCTGCGCCAGCTCAGGCCTTTCATGGGCGAGCGTCTCGCGCAGCCTCGATTTCTCGAAGGCGACGACGATCACGAGCGAGATCATGAGCGGGATGATGAGATAGAGCAGCCGGAACACGAGCAGGGCGGTCAGCACCTCGACCTGCGGCGTCGCCGGCATGGCCTTGATGAACAGGATCTCGAACACCCCGAGCCCGCCCGGCGCGTTGGAGACGAGCGCCGCCGAGAAAGAGGCGAGGAACACGCCAAGGACCACGAAGAAGCCGGGGTTCGCGGCCTCGGGCAGGGCGAAATAGATGATGCCGGCCGCGCCCAGAAGCTCGAGCGGCGCGGCGATCATCTGGCGCAGGGCGATGTCGGGGCGCGGATATTCGAGCCTGAAGCCGCGCAGCACCAGCGGCTTCAGGCGCAGCACGGAGCCGACGTTGTAGAGCGCCACGAAGGCCAGAAGCCCGAGGCCGACGACGAAGGCCGTGGTCGGATTGGTGAGGAGCCCCGGCAAAAAGCCCGAAAAGCGCGACAGCAGCTGCGGCTCATAGACCAAAAGAAGCCCGCCGAGAAACATCGAGCCGAGCGCGAAGGTGAAGGAGCAGAGCGCGACCAGCACCGCGACCTGCGCCGCGCTGAGGCCCTTGGCGCTATAGGCCCGGTAGCGCACCATGGCGCCCGAAAACACCGTCGCGCCGATGTTGTGGGCGAGCGCATAGGTCGTGAACGAGCACAGGCCCGCGAACAGCCAGGAGACGTTGGAGACGCCAAGATGACGCAGCGCGATCTTGTCGTACCAGGCGAGCGCGGCGTAGGCGACGAGCGTGGAGGCGATGGCGAGCGCCCAGTGCGCCGGCGAGATGGACGAGAAGGCGCGCCACAGCCCCGGCCAGAGGTTCTGTCCGCGGAACTCCTGATAGAGCATGACCAGCGAAACGACGACGGCGGCGACGCCGACGACGGGCCAGACGAAATCGAGAAGTCGTTTCATGATCTCCCGCCGCGGCCCCAAAGATCCCGGCGGAAGTTCTAGCCCCGTTTCGCCCGCGAAGGAAACCTCGGCCGTCGAGAAAGCCGGCGTTCGCTTCAGGGGCGCGGCTCAGGCTTATGGTTCAGCCGTGGGCGGCGCGCAGCCGCCCCGGCGCGTCTTCGGCGCCGGCGTCCGTGGCGGCGCGGCCGTCGCCCTCGGCCCTTTCGAGATCGGCGACGGCCTCGCCGAGGCGGTCGCGGGCGTCGTCGAGCTGGGCCATGAGGTCGCGGGCCGAGCGCTCCAGATTGTCGCGCCGCGCCCGCGCCGCGCGGGCGTAGGTCGGATAGGCGAAATGGCTCGCGTCGAAAATTCCGGCGCGCTGCTCCTCGACGGCGATCTCCTGCTCGAGCTCATGGGCGATCCGGGTGAATTCCGTCGCCATGGATTCGATCTGGGCGACGCGCCGGCGTTTTTCCTCGACATGGAATCTCTTGAGGCGAAGGACGGACTCCTGCAGCTTCATCTTGGTTCTCACCTCTCAAGGCGGGGCGGGCCGCGACGCGGCGGCGTCGGGCGTTTCGACCGCGTCAGTCCTCGCCGCGTCAGTCCCCGAAGTCTTCGTTCCGCAGCCGGCGCGGCGGTTCGGGCGACGAATCCACGGCGCGCGATCGGATGAGACGCCATGAGATCGTCAGCCATGAAACCCTACGCATGCGAATCGCGCGCTTTCGCCCGCCCGGCCAAAACCGTCCGAACGTCCGGCGGCTTCGGCTTCACGCAAGGATGCAGGATGAAACTTGCCCATTCGTTACTCACGCGCCGGCGTCGTTCACGCGGGCCGGCCGGACCAGGCGGAAATTCGCCGCTTTCGGGCCGGACATTCGGCGTCCGGGACGGCTTTTGCGGCGCGGGCGAAACGCCGTTCGGCGGGCATTGAGGCGAGCCGTTAATGTTTTTATTAACCAATGGACGTTAACGTTACGAAACTCGAAGGATGCGCGGAAAGCCGCGCCGGGCCTTCGGCCAGGCGCCCGGTCCAGCCGCTCCGCGGCTTGCGCTCCGGGCTTCTGTCCAGAGGCCTCGCATCCGGGCGAGACGGGCGATTTCGGGGCGGCTCCGCGCGTTCGGCGGGTCCGCGGTTTCAGGAGCCGCGCGCTCCGGCGGCGGGCCGCGATCGGCGGGCGCCCAAGAGACGCGGCCGGGGCGAACTGCGCGCCGGCAGGCGACCGACGGGCAAGGTGGGGGACCTCAGATGCGCGTTCTATTGATCGAAGACGACAGCGCCACCGCGCAGAGCATCGAACTGATGCTGAAGTCGGAAAACTTCAACATCTACACGACCGACCTCGGCGAAGAGGGCGCCGACCTCGGCAAGCTCTATGACTACGACATCATCCTGCTCGACCTGAACCTGCCCGACATGTCGGGCTATGAGGTGCTGCGCCAGCTCCGCAACGCCAAGGTCAAGACGCCGATCCTGATCCTGTCGGGCTTCGCCGCCATCGAGGACAAGGTGAAGGGCCTCGGCATCGGCGCCGACGACTATCTGACCAAGCCCTTCCACAAGGACGAGCTCGTCGCCCGCATCCACGCCATCGTGCGCCGCTCGAAGGGCCACGCCCAGTCGGTGATCGCGACCGGCGACCTCATCGTCAATCTCGACCAGAAGACGGTCGAGGTCGACGGCGCGCGCGTGCATCTGACCGGCAAGGAATATCAGATGCTCGAGCTGCTCTCCCTGCGCAAGGGCACGACGCTGACCAAGGAGATGTTCCTCAACCATCTCTATGGCGGCATGGACGAGCCCGAGCTCAAGATCATCGACGTGTTCATCTGCAAGCTGCGCAAGAAGCTCGCCAACGCGAGCCAGGGCCGCAATTATATCGAGACCGTCTGGGGCCGCGGCTATGTGCTGCGCGAGCCCACCGACGACGACGAGCGGATCACCGCTTAAGGCTTTCCCCCGCGCCTGCACGCGGCGGCCGCAGGGCCGCCGTTTTTTCTTTTCCACGGAATGCCCGCCAGGTCGTGACGCGAACAGGCGCCGCCCGGCCTTGAAACTCCCGGCCTGACGCGAACGCCTCAGGCCGCGGCGGTCGCCGGATTTTCGCCCGCGGCGCGACGCGCCTCGATCGTCACGGCGTCCTGCGCCGTTTCGACCGCGAGCGCGAGCCCGGCCGAGGCGGCGACGAGCGCCGCGTAATGCGGCTGGATCGCATGGGCGTCGATCGCCTCGCGCGGCGCGCCCGAAAGGATCGCCGCCACATGCGGCGCGAGCTTGGCGTTGGGGCCCCGCGCGCCCACCCTGAGCACCAGGCCGTCGGCGCTCATGTCGCCTTCGCTTTCGACCAGAATCTCGCCGCCGCGCGGGATCGCCGCCGCCGCGACGAGGCACAGGTTGAGCGTCAGCTTGACCCGGTTCTTCGGCGCGAGCGCGCGCGGCACGCGCCAGTCGATCCTGAGCTTCGGGTCGCTCAACAGGCCGCGCAGCACCTTTTCGGCGTCGCCCGTGTCGATCGAGGCCCCGGCCGAGCCCGCCGCGCCGAAGGCGAGACGCGAAAACTGCAGCCGCGCCGAGGCGTTCTCGGCGCTCGCGCGAATGAGGCCCAAAACCTCCTCGCGCATCGCCGGGTCTTTTTCCTCTTCGAGCATTTCGAGCCCGTTCACCACGGCGCCCACGGGGCTGATGACGTCATGGCACACGCGCGAGCAGAGCAGCGCCGCGAGGTCGAGCGGATCGAGAGCAAATGCGGTCATGGGCCTTCAACCGGTTCAGGAGCGGCGGACGCCCTGACGCCCGCTCGCGGAAGGGCGAGCCTAGCCGAACATGCTTAACAAATCATCGACAAGGCGCTTCGACAGGGCGCTTCGACAGGGGCGGCCCGCGGCGGCCGGACAGGCGCTTTTGTCAAGTCGTCCACATGCATAAAGCTGCTGAAGATTGACATCCCGCGTTAACCGAGCCGAGGATGAGTCCAGAAATTCAGAAGGAATTTCCTTCCGCGCCAGACTTTTGGCCGCGGGTCCAGGACTTCTTTTCGGAAAATCCTCAACCTGATTTTGTCAACGAGTTTTACAAAGGCCGCCAGCATGGGCGACACGGCGCCAAGAAAAATCTTTGCCGGACCCCGCCTCAAGCGCCTGCGCCGCGAACGCCGCCTGACCCAGGCGCGCATGGCCGACGAGCTCGACGTCTCGCCAAGCTATCTCAACCTGATGGAGAGCAACCAGCGGCCGATCACGGTGCAGGTGCTGATCCGCCTCGCCGACGTCTATGGCGTCGACCCGCGCGACTTCATGGAGATCGAGGGCGAGCAGTCGGTCGGCGACGTCGAGCAGATTCTGGCCGATCCGCTGTTTCGCGACACGACCGTGCCCCGCGCCGAGGTGCGCGACGCGGCCGAGAATTCGCCGGCCCTCGTCGCCGCCATGGTCAAGCTCTATCGCGCCTATTCCGACGCGCGCGAGGCGACCGAGGCCGGCGTGTTCTCGGGCTCGGAGCGCGACCGCGCCGATTCGCCGCTTGGCGAAAACCCGATAGACAAAGTGCGCGGCATCCTGCACGACCAGCGCAATCATTTTCCCGACATCGACGGGGCGGCCGAAAGCTTCGCGGCGGGCCTGCCGGTCGAGACGCATGGGCTCTACGCCGCGCTCGTCGAGCATCTGCGCGCCCGGCACGGGGTGCGCGTGCGCGCGCTTCCGCTCGAAGTGATGGGCGACCGGCTGCGCTGGTACGACCACCACCGCAAGCAGCTCATGATTTCGGAGATCATGGACCAGCCGGGCCGCGCCTTCCAGGCCGCCTATCAGCTCGGCCTCGCCGAATTCGGCGGGCTTCTGACCGACGCCGCGCATCGCCTTGCCCCGGCGGACGACGTCGCCCGCAAGCTGTTGCGCGTGACGCTCGCCAATTATTTCGCCGCCGCGGTGATGATGCCCTACGCCCAGTTCCACGAATCGGCGGAGCTGACGGGCTATGACGTCGAGGTGCTCGCCGCGCGGTTCGGCGCGAGCTTCGAGCAGGTGGCGCATCGGCTCACCACGCTGTCGCGCCAGAGCGCGCGCGGCATCCCCTTCTTCATGCTGCGCGTCGACATCGCCGGCAACGTCTCGAAGCGCTTTTCGTCGGGGCGTTTTCCCTTCGCCAATTCGGGCGGCACCTGCCCGCTGTGGAACATCCACGCGACCTTCGCCAATCCGGGCCGGATCTTGACGCAGGCGATCGAGCTGACCGACGGCTCGCAATGGTTTTCGATCGCCCGCACGGTGCGCCGCTCGATGGCCCCCTGGGGGGCGGTCGAGCCGCGTTTTGCGGTCGCGCTCGGCTGCGAACTGAAGTTCGCGCGAAGGCTGATCTACGCCAAGCGGCTCGATTTCGACAATCCGGAGGCGGCGCCGATCGGGGTCCACTGCCGCCTCTGCGACCGCCAGAACTGCCCCCAGCGCGCCGCCCCCCCGGCCCTGCGCGCGCTGGTGGTCGACGAGCTGACGCGCAACGTCTCGCCGTTCCCGTTCAAGGACGTGTAGGCAGGCCCGCTCTTTACGTGTTCATCGCGTCGAAGAAGGTGGAATTCCCCTTCGGCGTCTCGCGCAGCTTGCCCATCAAAAATTCGATCGCGTCGATCGTGCCCATCGGGTTCAGGATGCGGCGCAGCACGTACATCTTCTTCAAAATGTCGGGCGGCACCAGCAGCTCCTCCTTGCGGGTGCCGGAGCGGGTGATGTCGATCGCCGGGAAGACGCGCTTGTCGGCCACCTTGCGGTCGAGGATGATCTCGCTGTTGCCGGTGCCCTTGAACTCCTCAAAGATCACTTCGTCCATGCGCGAGCCGGTGTCGATCAGCGCGGTGGCGATGATGGTCAGCGAGCCGCCTTCTTCGATATTGCGCGCCGCGCCGAAGAAGCGTTTTGGCCGCTGCAGCGCATTGGCGTCGACGCCGCCGGTCAGCACCTTGCCGGACGACGGCACCACCGTGTTGTAGGCGCGCCCGAGGCGGGTGATGGAGTCGAGCAGGATGACCACGTCGCGGCCATGCTCGACGAGGCGCTTGGCCTTTTCGATCACCATTTCGGCGACCTGCACATGGCGCACGGCCGGCTCGTCGAAGGTGGAAGAAACCACTTCGCCATGCACCGAGCGCTGCATGTCGGTGACTTCCTCGGGCCGTTCGTCGATCAGGAGCACGATCAGATAGCATTCGGGGTGATTGGCGGTCACCGACTGGGCGATGTTCTGCAGCAGAACCGTCTTGCCGGTGCGCGGCGGGGCGACGATCAGCGCGCGCTGGCCCTTGCCGATCGGGGCCACGATGTCGATCACGCGGGACGAAAAATCCTTGCGCGTCGGGTCCTCGATTTCGAGCTTCAGGCGCTCGTCGGGGTAGAGCGGCGTCAGATTGTCGAAATGGACCTTGTGGCGGACCTTTTCGGGGTCCTCGAAATTGATCGTGTTGACCTTCAGCAGGGCGAAATAGCGCTCGCCCTCCTTGGGGGAGCGAATCAGCCCCTCGACCGTGTCGCCGGTGCGAAGCCCGAAGCGGCGGATCTGCGAGGGCGAGACGTAAATATCGTCGGGGCCGGCGAGATAATTGGCGTCGGGCGAGCGCAGGAAGCCGAAGCCGTCCTGAAGCACCTCGATCACGCCTTCGCCGACGATCTCGACCTCACGGCTCGCGAGCTGCTTCAGGATCGCGAACATCAGCTCCTGCTTGCGCATGATCGAGGCGTTCTCGACTTCATGCTCCTCGGCGAAGGCGAGCAGTTCGGTCGGAGACTTGAGCTTCAAGTCTTGCAGTTTGATTTCCCGCATCGGGATGACGTCCTTGGAGAATGCGCGCTCCGCTCGGCGCAAGGCGGGGAGAGAATCTGGACCGAACATTCGCCCGGCCCCGGCCGATCGCGGGTGAAGAAACCAGCCGTTAAGTCCGGAAGCCCGACGGACGAAGCGCGTTTCGCGCCTGCGTCTCAGCCGAATGATCTTGCAGGGGGGAGCCCGGAAAATAGACCATCCCGCCCGCTTTGACAAGCAAGCCCTGCGCATGAGCAAGCAAGCTTCGCGCCGGTTTCGCGTGCGAGGCTAGAACGGCTTCAGCACCACGAGCGCCACGATGAAGATCATGAGCAGGGTCGGGACTTCGTTCAAGACGCGGAAGAAACGGGGGGAGCGGCGATTCGCCCCTTCGGCGAAGGCGCGCCGCTCGCGCTCCAGGACCACATGGACCGCGCTCATGGCGATCACGAGCGCGAGCTTGGCGTGAAGCCAGGGCGCGGCGAAAAAGCCGGCCGAGGCCGCGAGCCAAAGCCCCGAGACCCAGGCGACGAGCGCGGCCGGGGTCATGATCGCCTTCATCAGCCGGCGCTCCATGACGGCGAAGGTCTTCGCCGGCTCTTCGCCCTCGGGCCGGCCGGCGTGATAGACGAACAGCCGCGGCAGATAGAGCAGCCCGGCCATCCACGAGATGACGGCGAGCACATGCAGCGTCTTGACGAGCCCGTAGGTCACGCGCCGCCCCGCCGCACCAGTTCGACCAGCGCGCCGACATGTTCGGGCGGCGTCTGCGGCGTCACGCCATGGCCGAGGTTGAAGATATGCGGGCGCCCGTGAAAGGCCTCAAGGATGCGCCGCGCCGCCCGCTCCAGCGCGTCGCCGCCGGCGATCAGCGCGAGCGGGTCGAGATTGCCCTGCGTCGCCTGGCCGCGCGGCAGGGCGGCGGCCGCCCAGACGGGATCGACGCCGCTGTCGAGGCCGACGCCCTGAACCCCGGCCTTCTCGCCGAAATGCGCGAGCCGCGCGCCGATCCCCTTGGGAAAGCCGATCACCGGCGCGCGCGGGCTGACGGCGGCGGCGACAGCCCGGATCGGCTCAAGGCACCAGCGCTCATATTCGCCGGGCGCGAGCGCGCCGGCCCAGGTGTCGAAGATCTGGATCGCCTCGACGCCGGCGTCGATCTGGGCGTGGAGATAGGCGATCGAGGCTTCGGTCAACCGGTCGATCAGGCGCTGGAACAGCGTCGGGTCGCGATAGGCCATGAGCCGCGCCGGGCCCTGATCCGGCGTGCCGCGGCCGGCGACCATATAGCTCGCGACGGTGAAGGGCGCGCCGCAGAAGCCGATCAGCGTGGTTTCCGTGGGCAGGAGGCCGCGCAGGCGCCCGATGGTCTCGAACACCGGAGCGAGGCGGCCGAGGTCGATCGCCTCATGCAGACGGCCGAACCCGGCTTCGTCCTCGACCGGGTCGAGGCGCGGGCCTTCGCCGGCTTCGAAGCGCACGTTCTGGCCGAGCGCGTCGGGGACGACGAGAATGTCGGAAAACAGGATCGCGGCGTCAAAGCCATAGCGGCGGATCGGCTGCATCGTCGCCTCGGCGGCGATTTTCGGCGCATAGCAGAAGTCGAGGAAGCTCGGGGTCTGCGCCCGCAGCGCGCGATATTCGGGCAGATAGCGCCCGGCCTGACGCATGATCCAGATGGGCGGCGGAAAGACGGGCTCGCCCGCAAGGACGCGCAGGAGGCTCTTTCCGGCCGGCCGTTTCGCAGGGCTCACATCCTTCACAAGGCGGTCCTTAACAAAGAGAGAGTCTTAAAGAAGGATTTCTTTTTCTTCATATTGGGGCCTCGCTTAGTCCGGCGCAGCGCTTTCCACAATCGCTTTGTCGCCGGGGCCGCCTTTTCCCCGCAGTTCCGCGCGGCCCCCGCGTTAAGATTTCATTAAGGATCGGGCCGGGTTAACGGAGCTTTAAGCTTTTGCGGCGAAAACGACGCAGGCGCCCCGCGCCGCCAACTCACAGAGCTGTGAATTCCGCGTCCCCCGCGCCGCGGCTGTGACTCCTTTTGTGACTCCTTTTCAAGGCTTTGGGCGAAACCCGAGGCCGCGCTTGGGAAGCGGGGCCGTTTGCGCTAGATTGTCCACCACAATCCTCAGGGGTCTGGATAGCGCGCGGCGAGGCTGCGGCGCGCCGGCCCAAAGAGGCGCCGCGCGCCGAAGACGGCGAAACGTCCGGCGCAGGCCGCAATGACCGGCGCAGGATCAAACGTCCGGCGCAGGATGAATGACCGGCGCAGGATGAATGACCGGCGCAGGATGAATGACCGGGAGGAGAGACCCATGGCGCGTCAGCACGTCATCCTTCATCTCGTCTCGGACGCGACGGGAGAGACTCTCATCGCCGCGAGCCGGGCGGTGCTGGCCCAGTTCAAGGGCGTGAGCGTCGCCGAGCAGCTTCATCCGATGACCCGCACCGACGCGGAGCTCGACGCCGTGCTGCGCGAGATCGAGGCGCAGCCGGGCATCGTGCTGTTCACGCTCGTCGATCCGCGCCACGCCGAGCGCCTGCTTGCGGCCTGCGCGGCGATCGGCGCGCCCTGCCTTTCGATCCTCGCCCCGATCATGAACCTGTTCCAGTCCTATATCGGCGCGGCGGCGGCGCCGCGGCCCGGCGCGCAGCATTCGCTCAACGCCGATTATTTCCGCCGCATCGACGCGCTGAACTATACGCTGAGCCATGACGACGGGCAGATGTGCGACACCTATGAATCCGCCGACGTGGTGCTGATGGGCGTCTCGCGCACCTCCAAGACGCCGACGAGCATCTATCTCGCCAATCGCGGCGTCAAAACCGCCAACATTCCCTTCGTGCCGGGCGCGCCGCTGCCGCAGGCGGTCGAGAACCTGCGCAATCCGCTCGTCGTCGGCCTCGTCGCCTCGCCCGAGCGCATCGTCCAGATCAGGACCAACCGGCTTTTGACCATCGACGCCGACCCGTCCTCGCCCTATGTCGACCGCCGCCTCGTCGCCGAGGAGGTGGCGCAGTCGAAAAAGCTGTTCGACGCGCGCGGCTGGCCGATGATCGACGTCACCCGCCGCTCCATCGAGGAGACCGCGGCGGCGATCCTGTCGCTGCACAAGGCGCGCAAGGCCCGGGTCGCGCCCGCCGCATGAGCAGCGCCCTCTGGCTTGGCGCCGATCCGCTCGTCCTCGCCTCGCGCAGCGCCGCGCGCGCCGCGCTTCTCGCCGCCGCCGGCCTGCCCTTCGAGGCGCGGGCGGCCGACATTGATGAGCGCGCGGTCGAGGCGCCGCTTGTCGCGGCCGGCGCCGGCGCCTCCGGCGTCGCGCGCGCGCTCGCCAAGACCAAGGCGCTCGCCGTCTCGGCCGCGGCGCCCGGGCGCCTCGTCGTCGGCGCCGACCAGACGCTCGCCTGCGACGGACGTCTTTTCGTCAAGCCCGAGAGCCGCGCCGCGGCCGCCGCGGCGCTCGCCGCGCTGTCGGGGCGCGCGCATGAGCTTCATTCGGCGCTGTGCGCGGCCCGCGACGGACAGGTCCTGTTCGCCGCCGCGCCCGTCGCGCGGCTCCACATGCGCGCCCTTTCGTCGAAATTCATCGACGCCTATCTTGACGCGGCGGGCCCGGCCGTGCTCGGCAGCGTCGGGGCCTACCAGATCGAGGGAGCGGGGATGCATCTGTTCGAGAGGATCGAGGGAGATCATTCGACCATCCTCGGCCTGCCGCTTCTTCCGCTGTTCGGCTTTCTGCGCGACGAGGGCCTCATTCTCTCATGAGCGTGGTCTCTTCGCCCGCGCCGCGGGCCTTCGTCGCCGGCTGGCCGATCGCGCATTCGCGCTCGCCGCTCATCCATCGCCACTGGCTTGACGCGCTGGGGCTCGCCGGAAGCTATGAATCCGTCGCCGTCGCCCCGCTCGACTTCGCCCGCTTCGCGCGCGCCCTCGCCGACCAGGGCTTTGTCGGCGGCAACGTCACCGTGCCGCTCAAGGAGCGCGCCTACGCCTACGCCGACGAGAAAACCGAAATGGCGAGGCGGATCGGCGCGGCGAACACGCTCTGGCTCGAAAACGGGCGCCTCTGCGCCGACAACACCGACGCGGCGGGCTTCCTCGCCGCCCTCGACGACGAGATTCCGGGCTGGGACGACGTCGGCGGCGACGCCGTGGTGATCGGCGCGGGCGGGGCGGCGCGCGCCGTCGTCGCGGCGCTGCTGTCGCGCGGGCGCGACGTCACGGTCGTCAACCGCACGCTCGAAAACGCGCAGTCGATTTCGAGTTCGTTCCGGGGCCTGCCCGTCGCGCGCGACTGGGGCGGGCTCGACGCGGCGCTGCGCGGCGCCGGGCTCGTCGTCAACGCCACGACGCTCGGCATGAAGGGCGAGCCGCCGCTCGAGGTCGATCTCGCGCCGCTGCGCGCCGACGCGGTCGTCGCCGACATCATCTATACGCCGCTCGAAACCCGGCTCGTCGCGCAGGCGCGGGCGCGCGGCCTGCGCGCCTCGGGCGGCCTTGGCATGCTGCTGCGACAGGCGGCGCCGGCCTTCGCGCGCTTCTTCGGGGCGACGCCCGAGGTCACGCCGGAGCTGCGCCGCCTCGTCGAGGCCGACGTCGAAAAAGCCGCCTGAGATGTTCGTCCTCGGCCTCACCGGATCGATCGGCATGGGCAAGACCACCACGGCCGACGTGTTCCGCCGGCTCGGCGCGCCGGTGCATGATTCGGACGCCGCGGTCCATGCGCTCTACCGCGGCGAGGCGGTCGAGGCGGTCGAGGCGATGTTTCCGGGCGTCGCGCGCGAGGGCGCGATTGACCGCGCCCTGCTCGGCGCGCGGGTGCGCGACGATCCCGCCGCCATGGCCCGGCTCGAGGCGCTGGTCCATCCTCTGGTGCAGGCCAAGCGCGCGGACTTCCTGCGCGAGGCGCAGGCCGCCGGCCACACCATCGCCGTGCTCGACGTGCCGCTCCTGTTCGAGACCGGCGCCGACGCCGAATGCGACGCCTGCGTCGTCGTGTCCGCGCCCGAAGCTGTGCAAAAGCTGCGGGTGTTCGCGCGGCCCGGCATGACGCCGGAATGGCTTCAGGTCATTATGTCGAAGCAGATGCCCGACGCCGAAAAACGCCGCCGCGCGCATTTCGTGATCGACACCAGCCGCGGCCTCGCCGAGGCCGAGCGCCAGGCGGCGGCCGTGCTGCGCGCGGTCTCCGGCGCGGCCGCGGGCCGGGACTGCGCCCCGGGCTTCAGACCCGGCGGACAAAAGACGTGAAAGGCGAAACGGCGTGCGCGAGATCGTCCTCGACACGGAGACGACCGGGCTCGATCCGGCTCAAGGGCATCGCGTCGTCGAGATCGGCGCGGTCGAGATCCTGAACGCGATCCCGACCGGCCAGATTTTTCATGTCTATCTCGACCCCGAGCGCGACATGCCCGAGGAGGCGTTCCGCGTCCATGGGCTGTCAGGCGAATTTCTGGCGGGCAAGCCGGTGTTCGCCGCCGCCCTCGACGATCTGCTGAAATTTCTGGGCGAGGCGACGATCGTCGCGCATAACGCCGAATTCGACATGCGTTTCCTCAACGCCGAATTCGCGCGCGCCGGCGCGCCGCCGATCGGGCCCGAGCGCGTCGTCGACACGCTGGCGCTGGCGCGGCGCAAATTTCCAGGCGCCTCGAACAGCCTCGACGCGCTTTGCGCGCGCTTCGGCATCGACGCCTCGCGGCGCGTCAGGCACGGCGCCCTGCTCGACGCCGAGATTCTCGCCGACGTCTATGCGGAGCTGCGCGGCGGACGCCAGGCGGCGCTCGTGTTCGGCGCGGCGCAGGCCGGGCGCGCGGGCGCGGGCGCGGACGAGCTTTTGCGCGCGCGGCCCGAGCCGGCGGCCCCGAGGCTGACGCCGCAGGAGCTTGCGGCGCATGACGACTTCGTCGCCTCGCTCGGCGACAAGGCGCTGTGGCGGCGCTATCTCGCGCCGCCCGCCGACGCGGCCGAGTGAGCCGGAGCCTTTTCAGCGAAAGTTGCAGACTTTCGTGTAAAGAATATGCGCAAAAACAAGACGTCAGAGCGCGTTCGCGACTCGGTCACCGCCGAACGCGCTCCAGGCTTCGGCCGGACCAGGCTTCAGTGCGAAATGCATTGCTTGTAGTTGATGCGGCATCTCGTGCAGTGTTGCCCGCCCTCCGAGGTCTTGCAGCCGCGCTGGCAGGATTTGTACCTCGTCTGGCAATAGGCCCTGTGCTCCGACGTGTGGTGGGGCGTTCCCTGATGGGCGGCGGCGGCCGGGCCGGCGAAGGCGCAGGACGCAAGAAGCAGGGCGAACAGACGGGTCTTGTTTGAGCGCATGCGGTCGTTTCTTTCGGGTTTAGAGGGCGCGACGCGGGCTTTTGAGCGGCGAGGCCCGGGCCTGCGCCAAACTTAGGGACAGAATGGGCGCCGTCGCAAGCGCCCCGTCAGCCCGGCGGCCGTTTCAGAGGCTTGCTGAACAAAGAAATGGGCGACCGCCCAAATATTCCAAGGCTTTTCCTGTTGCTTTTTTGTCATGGCGGAAAGATTTTCAAAACTCGCAACACGGCTGTAGAGGCAATTTAGAGCATTTTCACGATTCATGGCGATAGCCTGAATTTGCTATGTAGTTTGCGCATTCTTGTGGTTTGAACGCGGCGAGGGCGTCGGCGATGGCTTTGATGAGCGCCTCGAAGGTTCGCGCCGCGGCCTTTCGCAGCAAGGCTTTCAGTTTTGCGAACGCCTGCTCGATCGGGTTCAGGTCAGGGCTGTAAGGCGGCAGATAGCGCAGGCTTGCGCCGGCCCGCTCAATCGCCTCCCTGACGCCGGCGACTTTGTGGGATGACAGATTGTCCATGACGACGACGTCGCCCTCGCGCAAGGTCGGCGCGAGAAAATGTTCGACATAGGCGAGGAAACACGGGCCGTTCATCGGCCCGTCGAAAACGCAAGGGGCTGTGATCTGATCGTTGCGCAAGGCGCCGACGAAGGTCGTCGTCATCCAATGGCCAAACGGCGCACAGGCTTTGAGGCGGCGTCCGCGCGGGGCGCGGCCATACAGCCTGACCATATTCGTCTTGGCTCCCGTTTCGTCAATAAAGACAAGCTGTTCCGGGTTTAGATCAGCCTGGCTGACGCGCCATTCCTCGCGCGCCCTGGCGACATCGGCGCGATCTTGTTCGGCGGCGCGCAACGACTTTTTTTGAGCGTCAGCCCGAGACGCCGCAGCCGTTTCCAGAGGCAGCCGACGCTGACCTTCATGTCGTGCTCGGCCATGAGCCAGGCCTGCAGTTCGGCGAGCGTCGCGTCGGGTTCGCCCATCACGCGGGCGCAAAGAGCCCCGTCATGTGCGGCGAGCTTCGGCTTGGGGCCGCCCGCCCAGGCCCGCGCGCTCGTCTCGCCAGTGGTCCGCCGCCGCCCCAAAGCCTTGTAGATATACGACACGCTGACCTTGAAGAGGGACGCCGCCGCATATGCGCCAATCCCTGATTCAACCGCCGCCATGACCCGCTCACGCAGATCCTGAGAGTAAGCTCTGCCCATCGCAATCCCCTATCGAATCAATGAGGAAAGCGAATCACAAACAAAGCTGAACCGGAACCCCCAACGCGATTCCGCCAGTCGTGAAAATGCTCTAGACCGAAGGGCTCGAACTGGCCTTCACGCAGGACGCCGTCGCGGCGCTGGCGCGCATCGCCGTCGAGGTCAACGCCAGCGTCGAGAACATCGGCGCGCGCCGCCTCCAGACGGTGATGGAGCGCGTGCTCGACGAGATCAGCTTCACCGCGACCGACCGCTCGGGCGAGAGGGTCGAGATCGACGCGGCCTATGTCGAGAAACATGTCGGCGGCCTCGCCCGCGACGCCGACCTGTCGCGCTTCATCCTCTAGGTCGTTTTCAGTAAAAGTCGCAGAGTTTTACGTTACGAAAACGCGTAAGAACAAACTGTTAGAGCGCGTTCGCGATTCGACGACGTCCGAACGCGCTCCAGCCCGATCCCCGCGCCCGGCGTCCTCAGGCCGCCGTGCTGCTCTCCCAGGAGGCGTGGCGGACGCCCTTCTCCTGTTCGAGCTCGGCGACCACGGCGTCGATCTCCTGCGGATCGACCGCGGTCGAGACCAGCGTCGCGACGATCTCCACATGATCCTCGCCCTGCTCCTCGCTCTCGACGTCCCCGACCGGATAATTCGCCGCCTCGAGCAGCTCCACGACGCGGTCGCGCAGGGCGGGCGCGGCGTCGACGCCTGCCGACACGCGCACCTCATAGGTCGCTTCGGCCGCCTGATCGTCGAGCGGGATGCGGTTGATGCGGTCGGCGAGCGGGCGCAGCAGCGTGTTCGCGGCCACGACGAAGCCCGTGACCAGCGCGCCTTCGGAGATCATGTCGGCCCCGGCGCAGGCCCCCACCGCGGCCGAGCACCACAGCGTCGCCGCCGTGTTGAGGCCGTGGATGTTCGCCCCCTCCTTCATGATCACGCCGGCGCCGAGAAAGCCGATGCCGGAGACGACATAGGAGATCACGCGCACCGACTCCTGCGCTCCCGCGACGCGGTCGGCGAGGTCGACGAAGGCGGCGGCGCCGAGCGCCACCAGCACATTGGTGCGCAGCCCCGCCGTGCGCTGGCGGTATTGCCGCTCGACGCCGATGAGCGCGCCAAAGACGAAGGCGGCGGCGAGGCTGACGACGCTGTCGAGCGTCGGCATGATCTCGAAAGTCTCGATGAAACGCATCCAGGCCTCCGCCGCGCGCGGCCGGCCGCCGGCTCTTGACTTCGCGCGAAGATGGGTCGCGCATGAAGGAGCGGCCGTCCTTACGCAAGCAAAATGGCGGCGGCGAGGCCTGGTGCGACGATATGGCGCTTCGATGAGCGACGCGGGCTCGGTGTCAAACGGGCGCAAGGGCCGCAGGCCCTCGCCCGAAAAGCGGCGGGCGCTGATCGCGGCGGCGGCGCGGCTGTTCGCCGAGCTTGGCGTCGACGCCGCGACGACGCGCGAGATCGCCGTGCGCGCCGGCGCGACCGAACGCACGCTGTTCAAGCATTTCGGCTCGAAGGACGGGCTCCTCCGGGAAGTGATGGACGCGGTTTCGGCCGACATGACGCCGCGCGGGTCGGCGTTTCGCCGCGTCCGCAGCGAGACGCCGTTCACCCGCGCCGAATTCGCGCGCTGGCGCAGGGACTTCGCGCAGGAGAGCCTTGCTGCGGCGCAGGCCGCGCCGGACGGCTGTCGCGTCCTGTTCCGGGAGCTGTTCCGCGATCCCGACTTCGCGTCGCGCTACGCCGCGCAATGGATGGAGCAGGCCTTGCGGCCCCTCGCCGCCCATCTGGCGCGGATGCGGGATTCGGGCGAGATCGACGCCGCCGCCTCGCCCGAGGCGCTGGCCTGCGCGTTCTTCGGCCTGCATTTTTCCTATTTCGCCGCGCGCTTCGCCCTTGCGCCGGGGGCCGGCTGGGACGACGCGCGCGACCTCGACGCGCTCGCCCTTCTGGTCGAGACGCTGCTTCAGCCCGACCCGCGCGCGCCGGGCGGTTGAGCGGTCAATCCGTCAGCGGCGCGCCGATGACGTCGATCCCATGGGCGGCGACGAGCGCGGCCTGCTCCCCGGGCGTCGGGGCGCGGGCGGCGAAACGGCGTCTGGAGCGAAGGCCCTGACCGGCCGGCGGCGGGCTGCGGCCGGCGCCGGACGCGCGTCGCCCCTTGCCTTGGCCGCGAAAGCTTGCGATAGCGCACGCCTTCCAACCGGCCAGGAGCCCGAGCGTTATGGCGACATTCCCGGAGCGCGTCTTTTCCGGCGTCCAGCCGACGGGAAACCTGCATCTTGGCAATTATCTCGGCGCGATCGTGAAATTTGTCGAGCTGCAGCGCTCGCATGAATGTCTTTACTGCGTCGTCGACCTGCACGCGATCACCGTGCCGCAGAAGCCCGAGGAGCTCAAAGCCTCGATCCGCGAGGTGACGGCGGCCTTCATCGCCTGCGGCGTCGATCCCGCCGCGCACGCCATCTTCAACCAGAGCCAGGTCTCGGGCCACGCCGAACTCGCCTGGGTGTTCAACTGCGTCGCCCGCATCGGCTGGCTGAACCGCATGACCCAGTTCAAGGAGAAAGCCGGCAAGGACCGCGAGAACGCCTCGGTCGGGCTCTACGCCTATCCCTGCCTGATGGCCGCCGACATCCTGCTTTACAAGGCCACCCATGTTCCGGTCGGCGAGGACCAGAAGCAGCATCTCGAACTCGCCCGCGACGTGGCGCAGAAGTTCAATCTCGACTTCTCCGCCTCGATCGCGGCGAACGGCTTCGGCGACGCCTTCTTTCCGCTGCCCGAGCCGCTGATCCAGGGGCCGGCGACGCGCGTCATGAGCCTGCGCGACGGCTCGAAGAAAATGTCGAAGTCGGACCCTTCCGACTATTCGCGCATCAATCTGTCGGACGACGCCGACGCCATCGCCCAGAAGGTGCGCAAAGCCAAGACCGACCCCGAGCCGCTGCCCGGCGAGACGGCCGGGCTCGAAGGGCGGCCCGAAGCCGACAATCTCGTCGGCGTCTATGCGGCGCTGACCGGCTCGACGAAGGCCGACGTGCTGAAGACGTTTGGCGGCGGCCAGTTCTCGGCGTTCAAATCGGCGCTGGTCGATCTGGCGGTGGCCAAGCTCGGCCCGATCGGCGCCGAGATGAAGCGGCTGACGGCGGACCCCGGCTATATCGACGGCGTGCTGGCGGACGGGGCGGCGCGCGCGCGCATGATCGCCGACGAAAACATGAAGGCGGTCAAGGACGTGCTCGGCTTCGTGCGCTGAGGCGGCGCGCCGCGGCGCCCGCGCTGCGGCGTCAGGGCCGGGTCCCGGGCGCCGGGCAGAACAGGCCGTAGAGCGTGCCGAGCACGGCCCGCGCCTTTTCATCGGCGACGGAATAGAAAATCCGCTTGCCGTCGCGCCGCGTGGCGACGAGCCCTTCCGCGCGCAGCACGCCGAGCTGCTGGCTCAGCGTCGGCTGGCGGATGTCGAGCAGGGCTTCGAGCTCGCCGACCGATTTCTCGCCTTCCACAAGCTGGCAGATGAGCAGCAGCCGGTCCTCGTTCGAGAGCGCGCGCAGGAGCGTCGCCGCCTGCCCCGCGGCGGCGCGCATCGTCGCGATGTCCATGGCCGCGACGTTCATGGCCGCGACGTTGATGGCCGCGACGTTGATGGCGCCGTCCTGCACGGCGCCGTCCTGTATGGCGCCGTCCTGCGTGGCGCCGTCGCGCGGGGCGCGCCCTTCGGAAAACTCCGCGTCCAAACTCATTTCACCATCAGATATTATGTTTACAGATATTATGTCTTCAGATAGTGTAATACCCATAAGGCGGCGGCGTCACGCGCAAAATGCAATCGGGCGGGGCGCCTAAAGCCAAGGCAAAGCAGGGATTTCAGCCATGACTCCGAATATCGGCGCGCCTGACCGGGCGGCCCGCATCGCCGTCGGCGCCGGACTGATCGGCGCGACTCTTTTCGGCGCAATCGGCCATTGGGGCTGGATCGGGCTGGTCCCGCTCGCGACGGGACTCCTGCGCTATTGCCCGGCCTACGCCATTTTCGGCTTCTCAACCTGCAAGCGGTGACGTCATGAGCCTCAATTCCTCCTCCTATCGCGAACTGACGCAGGGCGTCTCGAAGAACCTCGCGACCTTCCGCGCCGACCTGCCCGACGTCGCCAAGGGCTTCTCCGCCCTCGCCCAGGCGGCGACCAAAGACGGCGCGCTCGACAAGAAGACCAAGGAGCTGATCGCGCTCGCGCTCGGCGTCGCCGCCCGCTGCGACGCCTGCATCGGCTTCCACGCCGAGGCGCTGGTCAAGCTCGGCGCGACCAAGATCGAGGTCGAGGAGATGCTCGGCATGGCGGTCTACATGGGCGGCGGCCCGTCGCTGATGTATGCGGCGAACGCGCTCGCGGCCTATGAGGAATATGCGCAGGCCCACGCCGCGGCCTGATCGGGCCCGCTCCCGGAGCGCCGGCGAATTTTACGGAAGGGTTCGGAACGAGAGGCGCGCGCGGGCATTCCCGCGTCTGATTGATGAAATCAGGAGAGCTTTGATGAAACTCGCGCTTCTCGCTTCCGCCGCCCTTCTCGCGCCCACGCTCGCCTTCGCCGAGACGCCGGCCGCCGCGCACGCCGACATCACGCGGACCCTGCATGACGCGGGCTATTCCGACGTCACGGTCATCAATGACGCCGTGCTCGTGAAGGCCAAGGACAAGACCGGCTCGATGGTCACGCTCGCCGTCAGCCCGAACCATATGACCAAGGTTTCGAGCTATACTTTCGGCGACAAGGCCGAGGGCCGCAGCGCGACCCATGGCGCCTTCCTGTCGATTCCGGCGGGCGGCGAGATGAGCTCGCGGCTCATCGGCACGAACATCTACAACCGGTCGAACGAGGACATCGGCGAGATCAAGGACGTCGTCTTCGGCAAGAACGGGCTTGAGGCCTTCGTCGTCGGCGTCGGCGGCTTCCTCGGCATGGGCGAGCATTATGTGGCGGTCGACCCCTCGGCCATCACGCTGAGCTATGACGGCGGCAAGATCTCGAAAGGCGTGATGGACGCCGACAAGGCGCAGCTCAAGGCCGCGCCCGAGTTCAAATATCCGGGCGACCGGAGCTGAACCGGCGGACGCCTGCGGGCCAAGCCCGGGCGAGTTTCATGGCGGAGCGGCGGGATTCGCGCCGCCTCGCCTGAAGAACGCGCCGCCGCAGCCCCCAACTGCGGCGGCGCGTCTCTTTCAGGCCTGCGCTTCGAGCGCCTCGAGCTCGTCGATCATGCCCTCGATCATCGACAGCCCGATGTTCCAGAACGCGGGATCGCGCGCGTCGAGGCCGAACGGCTTCAAAAGCGCGCCATAGGGTTTTGAGCCGCCGGCCGACAGAAGCGCGAAATAACGCTCGGCGAACCCCTCGCTGGCGTTCTGGTAGACGCCGTAGAGCGAATTCACGAGGCAGTCGCCGAAGGCGTAGGCGTAGACATAGAAAGGCGAATGGACGAAATGCGGGATATAGGCCCAGTAGGGCCTGTAATCCGGCGTGAACTCGATCGCCGGGCCGAGGCTTTCGCCCTGCACGTCCATCCAGAAACCGCAGATCTGCTCGGCGGTGAGTTCGCCCTTGCGCCGCTCCAGGTGGACGCGCCGCTCGAAACTGTAGAAGGCGATCTGGCGCACCACCGTGTTCAGCATGTCCTCGACCTTGGCGGCGAGCATGGCGCGCCGCTCGGCCGGGGTGTTGGCGCGCGCGAGCAGCGCCCTGAAGGTCAGCATCTCGCCGAACACTGAAGCCGTCTCGGCGAGCGTCAGCGGCGTCGGCGCCATCAGCGCGCCGTTCGGGGCGGCGAGCACCTGATGCACGCCATGGCCAAGCTCATGGGCCAGCGTCATCACGTCGCGCGGCTTGCCCTGGAAATTGAGCAGCACGTAAGGGTGCGCCGAGGGCACGGTCGGATGGGCGAAGGCGCCGGGGCTCTTGCCGGGGCGCACGGGCGCGTCGATCCAGCCTTCGTCGAAGAAGCGCCGCGCGATCTCGGCCATTTTCGGCGAGAAATCGCCATAGGCCGAAAGCACCGCCTCGCGCGCCTCGTCCCAGCGGTAGAGCTGCTGCGGCGCGTCGGGCAGGGGCGCGTTGCGGTCCCAGAACATCAGCGCCGGCTTGCCGAACCATTTCGCCTTCAGCCGGTAATAGCGGTGCGAGAGGCGCGGATAGGCGTCGCGCACGGCGGCGACGAGCGCGTCGACCACTTCGCGCTCGACCCGGTTCGACAGGTGCCGCGCGTCGGCGACGTCCTTGAAGCCGCGCCAGCGGTCGGAGATCTCCTTGTCCTTGGCGAGCGTGTTGGTGACGAGCGTGAAGACGCGCAGATTTTCGTCAAGCGTCGCGCCGACGGCCTTCGCGGCCTTTTCGCGCGTCGCCTCGTCGCGGTCCTGCAGCAGGTTCAGCGTGGGTTCGATGGTCAGCGTCTCGCCGTCGACGTCAAAGCGCAGCGCGGTGATCGTTTCGTCGAACAGCCGGTTCCAGGCGGAATAGGAGGTGGTCGATTTCTCGTGGAACAGCTTTTCGAGCTCGTCGGAGAGCTGGTGCGGCCGGCCCTTGCGCACGTCCTCGATCCAGGGGCGGTAGCGCGACAGCGGCCCGTCCTTCAGCGCCTGTTCGAGCGCGCCGTCGTCGAGGCGGTTGAGCTCCAGCTCGAAGAACAGGAGATCGGCGGAGGCGTTGGTGACCGCCTCCTGCGCGTCGCCGTAGAATTTGGCGTTCTTCGGGTCGGCGGCGTCGCCCGCGTAGATGAGGCCGGCGTAGGACATGACGCGGCCGAGCAGCTCTTCGAGCGCCTCGTAATGGCGCACGGCGGCGGCGAGCGAGGCGCCCGTGCGGTCCTCGGCGAGCTGTTCGACCTTGCCCCGGTAAAGCTCGGCGAAGGCTTTGGCCTCGGTTCCGGCGCGCGCGAGGTCGGCGGCGAATTCTTCGGAGTCCGGCGCGGGATAGAGGCTGCGAAGATCCCATTGCGGCAGGGCGCCGAGGGCGTCGCCGGACGCCCGGGCCGGCTCGGCGGCGCTGCGGGGCGGGGCGGAAAGGGATTTGGGCATGGACGTCCTGCGGCGCGAGGCGGAGGGAGGGGTCAGGGTTTCATATCGGAGCATGGGCGCAGATATCAACCGGCGCGAGGCCTCCCGTAACACGCGCGACATATCCTTGCGCTAACCCCTCCCCCTTCGCCGCCGGGGGGCGGCGATCCCGGGGGAATCATCCATGTCTTCGTTCAAGCGGAAAGCAGGCGCCTGCGCCGGCGCGGCTTTCCTGTTTCTCGCCCTTCAGGGCGCGGCCAGCGCCGGAAGCTCGGTCGTCTTTCAGGGCCAGACGTTCGTCAACAAGGGCCTCGTCGGCGTCGGCCGCGTCGCCTCGAACGCGCTCGACCAGTATAACGAGACGCTCGGCGGCTTCGGCTCGTCCATGGCGCTCGACCTTTCGGCCTGGAAGAAAGGCGCCGACGGCGCCTATACGGGCGTCGTGTGGATGCAGCCCGACCGCGGCTGGAACACGCAGGGCACGACCAATTACCGCTCGCGCGCGCAGCGCTTCGAGTTCCGCCTGACGCCGCACGTGGGCGCGCCGACGCTGAATCAGGACCAGATCGCGCTGACCTATCGCAAGTCGCTGCTCTGGGCCTATGGCTGGACGACCGGGCTTGACGCCTCGCGCGCCTATTATCCGCGCCAGAAGGACCCGGCCGGCGTCGTCCTGCCGCATATCCCGCTCGGCGAGACCGACCGGCTCGCGGTCGACGCCGAGGGCCTCGTGCTGATGAAGGACCGCAGCTTCTGGGTCAGCGACGAATATGGCCCCTATGTCTATCATTTCTCGGGCACCGGCATGCTGATCGAGGCGATCCGCCCGCCCGAGGCCTTCGCGCCGAAGCGGAAAAACAAGGCCGGCGCCCTCGTCGACAGCTTCTCGGCCGACAGCCCCCCGGTCGGCGAGACCTATAATCCGGCGATGGGCCAGCCCGTCGTCGGGCGCCAGAACAACCAGGGGCTCGAAGGGCTTTCGCTCAGCCCCGACGGCAAGACCATGTTCGCGCTGCTGCAAAGCGCGCTGATGCAGGATCTTGACGCCGACAAGCGCTCGACGACGCGGCGCAACACCCGCCTGCTCGCCTATGACATGACCGGCGTCACGCCCAAGCTCAAGGGCGAATATGTGGTGCAGCTGCCGCAGTATCAGGACCCGACCTCGACCAAGGCGAAGCTGCTCGTCGCCGCCCAGAGCGAGCTGTTCGCGCTGAACGACCATCAGTTCCTGGTGCTCGCGCGCGACAGCGGCGTGGGCTATGGCGCGGCCCTGCCCGCCTCGACCTATCGCAGCGTCGACCTCGTCGACATTTCGGGCGCGACCAACATCGCCGGCTCGAAATATGACGCCGAAGGCGGCTCGATCGCGCCGAAGGGCGTGCTCGACCCGGCGATCACCCCGGCGGCCTATCAGAAATTCCTCGACGTCAACGAGGCCGCCGAGCTGGCCAAATTCAACCTGCACAACGGCCTGCCCAACGACCGCAACGACCTTTACGAAAAATGGGAGAGCCTCGCCCTCGCCCCGGTCATGGATCCCGCCGCGCCGAACGATTATTTTCTGTTCGTCGCCTCCGACAACGACTTCATCACGCAGCACGGCCGCATGAACGGCGTCGACTACGCCGACGCCTCGGGGCTCGACGTCGACTCCATGATGCTCGTCTACCGCGTGAGCCTGCCGACCTACGCGCCGCCGCAGCGTTAAGCGCGCGTTTACCCTGATCGGCGAGCATCTTCACAGGCGGGGCGCTTCGCCCCGCGTCTCCCGATCATCGAAGAGCCGGCGCCGCCCGTCGCGGCGGCGCGGCGCCGGCGCGAGGCCGCATGCCCCCCAAGATTCTCATCGTCGACGCCGATCCCGTCGAACGGCTCCATGTCGAGCAATGCGTGCGGCGCTTCGGCTTTTCGGCCGAGACGCTCGATTCGGGCGCCGCCGCCCTCGCGCGGCTGCGCTCGACGCGCGAAGGCCGGATCGACCTCGTCATTCTCGACCTCGCCGCGCAGGGCTTCGAGACGCTCGCCGCCCTGCGCGCCACGGGCTTCGCGCCGCCCGTCGTCGCGCTCGCGCCGAAGGGCGAGCCGCCGACGGCGGCGCTCGAGGCCGGCGCCTTCGACGTCGCGACGCGGCCGCCCTCGCCCGAACGGCTCAAGATCGCGCTCGCCAACGGGCTCAACGCCGCCCTGCTCGAAACCGAGGTGCGCCGTCTCGCGCGCCACGCCCAGGAGGGCGTCTCCTTCGCCGATTTCTTCGGCGCCGCGCCCGAAATGGAGCGCGCGCTGCGCCTCGCCGAGCGCGCCGCCCGCGCCGACCTGCCGGCGCTGATCGAAGGCGAGACCGGCGTCGGCAAGGAGACGCTGGCGCGCGCCGTCCACAACGCCTCGGAGCGCCGCGGGCGGCCGTTCGTCAGCCTGCGCTGCTCGGGCCTCGCCCCCGAGGCGATCGAGGGCCTGCTGTTTGGCGCGCCGGACGAGCCGCGGCGCATGGGCCGGATCGGCGAGGCGCAGGGCGGCACCCTGTTCCTCGGCGACGTCTGCGAACTGCCGCACGCCGCCCAGACGCGGCTTCTGCGCCTCGTCGCCGAGGGCGAGCTCGCTCATGGCGGACGGACGCTGCGCGTCGACGTGCGCGTCGTCGCCGCGACGCGCCGCAATCTGATCGAGCGCGTCAGGGAAGGCCGCCTGCGCGAGGATCTCTATTACCGTCTCGCCGTCGCGCCGATCCTGCTGCCGCCGCTGCGCCGGCGCCTCGACGAGATCGCGCCGCTGGCGCAGGGCTTCTGCGTCCGCTTCAGCGCCGAGCACGGCCGGTTTTCGCGCGGGCTTTCGGCCGAAGCGCTGAATTTGCTCCAGTCCTATGACTTCCCCGGCAATGTGCGCGAACTTGAGGCGGCGACGCATCGCGCGGCGGCTTTGGCCGAAGGCGCGCAGATCGGCGCCGCCGACTTTCCGGCGATCGCCGCGCGCGTCGGCCGCCTGCCGCATGTGCCGCCGGCCGAGCCCGCCGCCCTTTCCGCGGCCTGCGCCGCGCCGGCCGACGGCGCGTTCGAGGCGCGCGTCCCGCTCGACGCGCCGCAGCCGGGGCCGCTCTGGCCGCAGGACCCGGGCGCCCTCTCGCTGCTCGACGACCAGGGCGACATGCGCACCCTCGCCGAGATCGAGCGCGAGGCGATCCGCTTCGCGCTCGGCCATTATCGCGGCCGCATGTCGAAGATGGCGAGAAAGCTTGGCGTCGGCCGCTCGACCCTTTATCGGAAGCTCAGGGATTACGGCCTCGGCCAGGGCGCGGCCGACGAGCCCGCCGCAATCGGGGAGGCTGGGGCTCCGCCTGAAAAAGACGCGGACGCCGCGTGAGTTTTGCGCTTCGGCGCAAGGCGCCATAAAAAACCTCCGCCGCCGCAACTCCGCCTTCGGCTGCGGCGTCTTACAGAAGGGCGCGTTCGCTCCGCCGCAGGCGGCGAAGGCGCCGCGCGGCCTAAAGGCACGGGAGCGATCAAGAGGCATGGCCCGAGACACCGCACGCCGCACCCCCAACGTCGTCGCCGCGCCGGCGCTGCGCGTCGCGCTGGCGCTCGCCGCCGCGCCGGCGTTCTTTCTTCCGGGCCCGGCCTTGGCGCAGGTTCCGCTGGCCTTCGACCAGATCATTCAGGGCATCGGCCAGGCGCTGGGCGGCGCGCCGGCGCAGCCGCAGGGCGTGCGCCCGTCTCCGCCGGCGCCCGCCGTCGAGCGCGCCCCTGAGCGCCCCCTTGAGCGCGCGTCCGGGCGCGCGCCGAAAACCGAGGCCGCCGCCCCGCCGCCCCGGCCGCGTCCCGAGGAGCGGGCCGCGGTCAAACCCCCGCCCGCTCCGCCGCGCGTCGTCGCCCGCCCGGCGCGACCGCCCGCGCCGGCGCCCGAAGACGTGACCGGAGCGATCGCCCCGGGCGCAGGCGACGCGGCGCAGATTTCGGCTACGCCCGGCGCCGCCCGCGCCCCGCTGACGGTCGGCGCGACGCGCCCGACCGCCGCCGCGCCGTCTCCGGCGCCGGCCCCCGCCGCCCCCGACGCCGCGGCGGCCCCGCCGCCCGCCGAAACGAGCTTCGCCGCGCCCGCCGCGCCCGTCGCCGATCCCGCGCCGGCGTCGGCCGGGGCGGCGATCAGGGCCCTGCTCGAGGCGCGCGGCGAACAGGACCGCGCCGACCGCGTTCCGGCCACGCGCCGGCGCGAGCATGACGCCGTCGCGGCCTTCTACGCCCAGCGTGGCTTCGCGCCGCTCTGGACCAGGAACGGCGAGGCCCGCGCCGAGGTCAAGCCCGTGCTGGCGCGGCTCCAGCTCGCCGCCGAAGACGCGCTGGTCGTCAGGGCGCCCGTGTTCCAGACCTCCGACGATCCCGCAAAGCTCGCCGCCGCCGACGTCGCGCTCTCCGACGCCGTCGTCGCCTATGCGCGGCAGGCGTCGGCCGGGCGCGTCGACCCGCGCTCGATCTCGCCGCTGATCGCCCTTCGCCCCGAGGCGGCCGACCCGTCGCTCGCCCTCGCCCTTGTGTCGGAGGCGGGCGCGCAGGCGGGCGCCGCGCTGCGCGGCTTCAATCCGCCCCAGCCGGGCTATGCGGCGCTGCGCGACAAGCTCGCCGAGACGCGCCGCGCCGGCGCGCCGACGGCGCGCCGGCAGGCGCCGGCGATCCCGCCGGGGCCGACGCTCAAGCTCGGCATGAGCGATCCGCGCGTGCCGCTGATCCGCGCCAGGCTCAGCCTCGACGGCCGCCCGGCCGGGGGCGACGCGCAAGTCTATGACACGCAGGTCGCGAGCGCCGTCGCCGACTTCCAGAAGGCGAACGGCCTGCCGTCCTCGGGCCAGCTCACGCCAAAGACGCTGGTCCTGCTGTCAGGGCCGGAGCAGTCGCGCGTCGAAGGCGAGATCGTCGCCAACATGGAGCGCTGGCGCTGGACGCCGCGCGACCTCGGCGCGAGCCGCATCGAGGTCAACCTGCCGGAGTTCGAGGTCGTCGTCGTCGAGAACGGCGCCGTCGTCGCGCGCCATCGCGTCGTGGTCGGCAAGGACAAGACGCCGACGCCGGTGTTCTCGAACACGATGCGCTATCTGATCGTCAATCCGGCCTGGAACGTGCCGCAGTCGATCATCCGCAAGGAGATGATGCCGAAGCTCGCGGCCGATCCGAATTATCTGCGCCGGCTCGGCTACCAGGCCGAATGGAAGAACGGCAGGCTCAGCGTGCGCCAGCCGCCCGGCGAGCGCAACGCGCTCGGGCGCATCAAGTTCATGTTCCCGAACGACTACGCCGTCTATCTGCACGACACGCCCTCGCGCAAGCTGTTCTCCGAGGAGCGCCGGATGTTCAGCCATGGCTGCGTGCGCGTCGACGAGCCGATGAGCTTCGCCGAGACCGTGCTCGGCCGGGGCTGGACGCAGGAGCGGCTCGAAAAGCTGATCGGCGGCGACAAGGAGCGCTACGTCAATCTGGCGCGGCCGCTGCCGATCCATCTCGAATATTTCACCGCCAAGGTCGACGCCTATGGACGGCTGCTGACGTTCGAGGACGTCTACGGCTATTCGCGCAAGATCCGCGTCGCGCTCGGATATGAAAAGGGCTGAGCGGCGCCGCGCGGCGCGTCCGTTAGCGCATTTTCAGTAGAAGCCGCAGACTTTTACATTAAGAAAAATGCGTAGAAACAAGATGTTGCAGCGCGTTCGCGATTCGATGAACGCCAAGCGCTCTAGCGCCCCACGGAGCTGAAAGACCGACCCATGGACAATCTTCTGGCGCTGGCCGCTGACCCCGCGGCCTGGTTCGCGCTCGCGACCCTGATCGTGATGGAGGTCGTCCTCGGCATCGACAATCTCGTCTTCATCGCCATCATCTCGAACAAGCTGCCGCCGGAGCGGCGCTCGAGCGCGCGCCGCTTCGGCATCGCCATGTCGCTCGTGATGCGCATCCTGCTGCTGTTCACGATCTCGACGCTGATCCGCCTGACCACTCCGGTGTTCCATGCGGTCGGCCATGGCTTCTCGTGGCGCGACATGATCCTGATCGCCGGCGGCCTGTTCCTCGTCTACAAGGCGACGACCGAGATCCATCATTCGGTCGACCCGGACGATCCCGGCGAAAAAAGCGTCGGCGTGGCGAGCTCCTACGCCGGAGTGGTGACGCAGATCCTCGTCATCGACATCGTCTTCTCGCTCGATTCGATCATCACCGCGGTCGGCATGACGCCGCATCTGCCGATCATGATCATCTCGGTGCTCGCCGCCGTGACCGCCATGATGCTCGCGGCCGACCCGCTCGCCAATTTCATCCACCACAACCCGACCATCGTCATGCTGGCGCTGGGGTTTCTGCTGCTGATCGGCGCGACGCTGATCGCCGAAGGCTTCGGCTTCCATTTCCCCAAGGGCTATATCTACACCGCCATGGCCTTCTCGGGCCTCGTCGAGGGCCTCAACATGTATGCGCGCTCAAAACGCAGGGAGAGCGGCGACGCCGGACATTGAGCCCGAAGGCGCCGGGGCGGACGCAGGCGCCGCGGCGCAGATCGTCGACGTGCTGGTTCCGGTCGCGCTCGACACGGCCTATTCCTATCACGCTCCGGCCGGCCTCGGCCTCGCGCCGGGCGATTTCGTCGAGGTCGAGCTTGGCCCCCGCCGCGCCGCCGGCGTCGTCTGGGCGGCGCGCGCGGCGCCTGCGGGCGGCTCCAACCTCAAGCCCGTGCGCGCCCGCATCGACCTGCCGCCGCTGCCCAAACCCCTGCGCGACCTTGTCGATTTCGTCGCGCGCTGGACCTTGAGCCCGCGCGGCATGGCGCTGCGGCTCGCCATGCGCGCGCCCTTTTCGGCCGCGCGCGAGGCCGAGCGGTTCGGCCTCGTCGCCACGGGCGCGCCGCCGCGCAGGGAGACGCCGGCGCGAACGCGCGCGCTCGACGCCGCGCGCCGCACGCCGCGCCAGAGCAAGGCCGCGCTGGCGCGCGAGGCCGGCGTTTCGGCCTCGGTCGTCGACGGCCTGCTGCGCGAGGGGGCGCTGGCGCTTGAGCGTCTGTCGTCGCCTGCGGCCGCGCCCGCGCCCGACCCCGAGTTCGCCCCGCCGACGCTTTCGGCCGGCCAGTCGGCGGCGGCCGGGGCCTTGTCGCGCTCCGTCGCCGCCGGCGGCTTCGAGGCGACGCTGCTCGAAGGCGTGACCGGCTCTGGCAAGACCGAAGTCTATATGGAGGCCGTCGCCAGCGCCCTGCGCGCCGGGCGCCAGACGCTCGTGCTGATGCCCGAGATCGCGCTGACCGCGCCGTTCGTCGCGCGTTTCGCCGCGCGCTTCGGCGCCGAGCCGGTCGAATGGCATTCGGGCGCGCCGCCGGCCCGCCGCGCCCGCGCCTGGAGCGCGGTGGCCACGGGCGAGGCGAAGATCGTGGTGGGCGCGCGCTCGGCCCTGTTCCTGCCGTTCTCGACCCTCGGCCTCATCGTCGTCGACGAGGAGCATGACGCCGCCTACAAGCAGGAGGACGGCGTCGCCTATCACGCCCGCGACATGGCGGTGGCGCGGGCGCGGCTCGAAGGCTGCGCGGTCGTGCTGGCCTCGGCCACGCCCTCGGTCGAGACGCGCGTCAACGCCGACCAGGGCCGCTACCGCCGCCTGCGGCTCGACGCGCGCCACGGCGGCCAGGCGACGCCGAAGATCGAGGCGATCGACCTGCGGCTGCATCCGCCGCCGCGCGGGCGCTTCATCTCGCCAACGCTTGTCTCGGCCATGGCCGGGGCGCTGTCGCGCGGCGAGCAGTCGCTCCTGTTCGTCAACCGGCGGGGCTATGCGCCGCTGACCCTGTGCCGCGCCTGCGGCCACCGCTTCCAGTGCCCGAACTGCACCGCCTGGCTCGTCGAGCACCGTTTTCGCCGCATGCTGATGTGCCATCATTGCGGCCACGCCGAGCCACGCCCCGAGCTTTGCCCCAATTGCGGGGCGGCCGAGACGCTGACCGCCTGCGGGCCCGGCGTCGAGCGGCTCGGCGAGGAGGCGGCGGCGCTGTTCCCCGACGCCCGCGTCATGATTTTATCGTCCGACGCGCTCAGTGGGCCGGCCGAGGCGCGGGCCGAGTTCGACGCCGTGGCGCGCGGCGACTGCGACATCGTCGTCGGCACGCAGCTTGTCGCCAAGGGCCATAATTTTCCGCTGCTGACGCTCGTCGGGGTGATCGACGCCGACATCGGCCTGACCTCGGGCGACCCGCGCGCGGCCGAGCGCACCTTTCAGCTGCTCAACCAGGTGACGGGCCGCGCCGGGCGGTTCGAGCGGCAGGGCCGCGCCTTCGCCCAGACCTGGCAACCCGAACATCCCGTCATGCGGGCCATCCTGTCCGGCGACGGCGAGCGCTTTTACGCCGAAGAGATCGGCCAGCGCGCGCGCGCCGGCCTGCCGCCGTTCGGGCGCCTCGCCGCGCTGATCGTCTCGGGCGACGACGCGGCCTCGACCGAGCGGTTCGCGCGGGCGCTGGCGCGGGCGGCGCATGAGCTGCCGCCCTCCGACCGCTGGCGACTGCCGCCGCCGGGCGCTTTTGCGGGCGAGGATGAAATCGCCCTGCTCGGGCCGGCCGAGGCGCCGATCGCCGTGCTGCGCGGGCGCGTCCGCTTTAGGCTGCTCGCGCGCGCGCCGCGCACGGCCGATCTGCAGGGCTTTTTGAGCGCGCTGCTGAAGGCCGGGCCGCCGCAGCGCGGCGGCGTCAGGGTGACGGTCGACGTCGACCCGCAAAGCTTCTTGTGAACGCGGGAATGTCGTCTATTTTCATCGTGCGTCATTTTAAGGTCAGAAATCTCATGACGCACAATTCAAATGGCGTGGCGTCAGGCCCCGGCGCCCGCCGGCTCCGTCAAAAGGGCGCGCAGGCTTTCGACGTCGCGCGCCGGCGGCGCGCAGGCGCCCCCCTGACACACAAAGGCCGCCGCCTCTCCCGCCGCCGCCTGTTGCGCCTGCGCCGGATGGCCGGCCGGCACCGCCTCGGGCCGGTCGACGTCCATGACGATGCGGTCGATGAAGGGCGTCTTCATCGCCGCCTCATAGAGCGGGCGCCGCCGCGGTCCGGCGGTGACGATCTCGCGCGCCCGCAGCCGCAGGTCGAGCGCGTTGAGCACGCCGGCGTGGCCGACGATGTTCTCGCGGATCGACGGCGCGAGCGCGGCGAACAGCGCGTCGGCGCGGTGCTGCGGCGCGTCCTCGCCCGAAACGCCGGCAAGCCGCAGCAGCGCCGAGAGATAGACCGGATGGGCGTTGGGAATGGCGTCGTCGGCGGTCGGGGCGAGCCGCAGCGGCACGTCGCCCGCGTCGCTCGCGGCCATCGCGAGGAGGCCGGTTTCGGGCGAAAGATGATGCGAGTCGAGCGTCCGCATGAAGCTTTGCGCGTCGGCGAGATAATCGCGCGGGGCGGGCGCGTCAAAAAGATGACGAGCTTCATATAAAGACAGCGCCGCCCGGGCCATGGCGGCGTAGTCGAGCGCGAGCCCCGGCTTGACGAAGACGCCGGCGCGCCAGCTGTGGGCGAGACGGCGCGCGCCGGCCGCGTCCTCATAGGTCATGGTCGAGGCGACGAATTGATAGGCGTTCGCCGCAAGGCCGAGCCAGGCCGGCTCGCCCATCAGCGTCCCGGCGTTGACGAGGGCCGCGATCATCAGCCCGTTCCAGTCGGCCATGATCTTGTCGTCGAGGCCGGGACGCACGCGCGTCTGCCTGAGCGCGAACAGCTTCTGGCGCAGGGGCGCGAGCCTCGCCTCCTCCTCGTCGGTCGGGCGCGTCGACTCGAGCCGGTTGAGGACGGTGATTCCCTCGGGATAATGCGCGTCGGCCCAGTTGCCGATCGGTCCGGCGTTATAGAACCTGCCCAGAAACCGCGCGTCCTCGAGCCCCAGCGCGCCGACGATCTCGTCCCATTTCCAGACGTAGAACTTGCCTTCGACGCCTTCCGAATCGGCGTCGAGCGCGGCGCAGAAGGCGCCGCCGTCATGGGTCATTTCGCGCGTCAGCCAGCCGACCGTCTCGCGCGCGCGCGTGCGGAACAGATCGTCGCCGAAAGCGTCGAAGCAGAGCGCGAGGCATTCGAGGATCTGGGCGTTGTCATAGAGCATTTTTTCGAAATGCGGCACGAGCCAGCGCTCGTCGGTCGAATAGCGCGCATAGCCGCCGCCGAGATGGTCGTAAATGCCGCCTTCCGACATTTTCTCCATGGTGAGGCGCATGGCCTGCATATAGGCCGGCTTGCCCGTGCGCAGGCCGGCGCGCCACAGGAATTCGAGGACCGGCGTGTTGGGGAATTTTGGCGCGCCGCGCAGCCCGCCGTCCACCGTGTCGATGGCGGTGACGAGCTGCTCGGCGATATGGTCGAGCTGGCCGAGCGAGAGCTCGAAGCTTCCGGCCGCCGGGGCGCGGGCGAGGTTGCGCCTGACCACGCCGACATTGGCGGCGATACGCCCGGGCTCTTTGGCGTAGGCCTCGGCCACCGTGCGCAGCACGGTCACGAAGGAGGGGCGGCCATATTGCTCGACTTTTGGAAAATAGGTGCCGCCCCAGAAGGGCTCGCCCCTGGGCGTGAGAAACATGGTGAGCGGCCAGCCGCCACGCTCGCCAAACGCCTGCAGCGCCTGCATGTAGATATGATCGATGTCGGGCCGCTCCTCACGGTCGACCTTGATATTCACGAACAGCTCGTTCATGACGGCGGCGGTCGCTTCATCCTCGAAGCTTTCATGCGCCATCACATGGCACCAGTGGCAGGCGGCGTAGCCGATCGACAGCAGGATCGGCCTGTCCTGCGCCTGGGCCTCGGCGAGCGCGGCTTCCGACCACATGCGCCAATGGACCGGATTGTCGGCGTGCTGGAGAAGATAGGGGCTCGCCGCCCGCGCGAGTTCATTGGCTGGCATGGAACGCATCCTTCGTCATCTTTCGGTCCGCGCGGGCGCGGCATGTCCGGTTTTGGCTCCCGGTGCGCGCCGGAGAGGGCGAACGGCCGGTCGCCAGCAAGAAAGGGGCCTTGATGACCGCGCTTCTGGGCCGCTCCGGCGACACGATCTTCGCGCTGAGCTCGGGCGCCGGCCGCGCCGCCGTGGCGGTGCTGCGTCTATCGGGACCGGCCTCGGCCGCCATTGTCAAGGCCGTCTGCGGCCGGCTGCCCGCGCCGCGCCGCGCCGTGCTGGCCGACTTCCAGAACCCCGCAAGCGGCGAAAGGATCGACCGCGGCCTCGTGATCTTCTTTGAAGGGCCTGCGAGCTTCACCGGCGAGGATGGCGCCGAGCTGCATGCCCATGGGGGGCGGGCGGTGGTGGCCGCGCTCATCGAGGCGCTTTCCGCCTGTCCGGGGATGCGCGCGGCCGAGGCTGGCGAATTTTCCCGCCGCGCGCTGATGAACGGCAAGCTCGATCTCGCCCAGATCGAAGGTCTCGGCGATCTCGTCGCGGCCGAGACCGAGCGCCAGCGCCGCCAGGCGTTGCGCCAGACCGAGGGCGCGCTGGGCCGCGAGACGGCGGGCTGGCGCGCGGCCCTGCTTGAAGCGGCGGCGCGGATCGAGGCGCGCATCGATTTTTCCGACGAGGGCGAGGTGGCGGCCGCGCCCGAGCTGGAGCTTGCCGGTCTGCTTTCGCCGGTCGTCGCCGCGCTTGACGCCGAACTCAAGGCTGCGAAGGCCGGCGAGCGCCTGCGCGAAGGGCTCGTCATCGTCGTCGCCGGGCCGCCCAACGCCGGCAAGTCGACGCTGGTCAACGCTCTGGCGCGGCGCGACGTGGCCATCGTGTCGGAGGAGGCCGGCACGACGCGCGACGCAATCGAAGTCGCGCTCGATCTTGGCGGTTACGCCGTGACCCTGATCGACACGGCCGGCCTGCGGGAGACGGGCGACAGGGTCGAGCGGATCGGGGTGGCGCGGGCGCTCGAAAGGGCCGCGCGCGCCGATCTGACGCTGTGGCTGAGCGAAGCCGCCGCGCCGACGCCGCCCGACGCGCGGCTTCAAGGCCCGGTCTGGCGCGTTCTGACCAAGGCCGATCTCGCGCCGCAACCGTGGCCAGTTGACGCGGATCTGGCGCTCAGCGCCGCGACCGGGGGCAATCTCGATTCTCTGCTTCAGCGCCTGACGCGCTTCGCGGAGGAGGCGAGCGGCGACGGACGCGAGGGGCTGATCACCCGCGAGCGCCATCGCCGCGCCGTCGCCGACGCGGCCCACGCCCTTCGGCCGCTGCTCGAAGGCCCGGCCCTGCCGGAAGAAATCGCCGCCGAACATGTGCGGCAGGCGCTGTTCGCGCTGGAGCGGCTGATTGGCCGTGTGGATGTCGAAGACGTGCTTGGCGATATTTTCTCCCGCTTCTGCATCGGCAAATGATGTTTCACGTGAAACAGGCGCGGCGGACAGGCGCCGAAAAAACCGCTATAAGCGGGCGTCGCGCCACCTTGAGAGAGCGGCTGCTTAAGATCCATGACCGAGAAGTTTGATGTCGTCGTCATCGGCGGCGGCCATGCCGGCTGTGAAGCCGCCGCCGCCGCCGCCCGCAGGGGCGCGAAAACCGCGCTGCTGACGCTGTCGCACGCCAGCGTCGGCGTCATGTCGTGTAATCCGGCGATCGGCGGGCTGGGCAAGGGGCATCTCGTGCGCGAGATTGACGCGCTTGACGGCCTTATGGGCCGCGTGGCCGACGCCGCCGGCATCCAGTTCCGGCTGCTCAACCGGGCCAAGGGGCCCGCCGTGCGGGGGCCGCGCGCCCAGGCCGACCGCAAGCTCTACCGCGCCGCCATGCAGGCCGCCCTGGCGGCGACGGCGAATCTTCATGTTCTTGAAGGCGAGGCGGCGGATCTCATCGTCAAGGGCGGGGCCGTCGCCGGCGTCATAACGCTTGACGGGCGCGTCCTCGCCTGCCCCAGCGTGGTCATTTCGACCGGCACGTTTCTGCGCGGCGTGATCCATCGCGGGGAGGAACGCACGCCGGCGGGCCGCATCGGCGAAAAGCCCTCGGTGCGGCTCGGCGAGACGCTGGAGCGTCTCGGCTTCCGCCTCGGCCGGCTCAAGACCGGAACGCCGCCGCGCCTCGACGGACGCAGCATCGACTGGGCCGCGCTCGAACGCCAGACAGGCGACGACGAGCCGCAGCCGTTCTCCACCCTGACGCGCCGCATCGAGAACCGGCAGGTCGACTGCTTCATCACCGCCACCACTGAGGCGGCGCATGAGGTGATCCGCCAGAACCTCGGCCGATCGCCGGTCTATTCCGGGGCCATTTCGGGCCGCGGGCCGCGCTATTGCCCCTCGATCGAAGATAAAGTCACGCGCTTTTCCGACCGCCCGAGCCATCAGATCTTTCTGGAGCCCGAAGGGCTCGACGACGATTCCGTCTACCCGAACGGCGTTTCGACCTCCCTGCCGGCCGAGATTCAGGACGCTTTCCTGCGTCTTGTCCCCGGCCTCGCCCATGTGCGCGTGCTCCAGCCGGGCTATGCGATCGAATATGATTTTATTGACCCGCGGGAGCTGTCGGCGAGCCTTGAGACAAAGCGTCTGCCGGGGCTGTTCCTCGCCGGCCAGATCAACGGCACGACCGGCTATGAAGAGGCGGCGGCCCAGGGGCTTGTCGCCGGGCTCAATGCGGCGGCGCGGGCGGGCGGCGCCGCGCCGCGCCTGTTTGCGCGGTCCGAAGCCTATCTCGGGGTGATGATCGACGATCTCGTCTGCCGGGGCGTGAGCGAACCCTATCGCGTCTTCACCTCGCGCGCCGAATATCGCCTGTCGCTGCGCGCCGACAACGCCGACCAGCGACTGACGCCGGCGGGGCTCGAAATCGGCTGTGTCGGGCAGGCGCGCGCCGAGGCTTTTCGGCGCAAGGCCGAGGCGCTCGCGGCGGCGCGCGCCCTGCTCGAAGCGCGCCGGCTGACCCCGAACGAGGCCGCGCGCCATGGGCTCGCCGTCAACCAGGACGGCCAGCGCCGCAGCGGCTTCGACCTGCTCGCCTTGCAGGATGTGACGCTGCGGACGCTCGCCGGCATCTGGCCTGAGCTTGACGCCATTGCGCCGGCTGTCGCCGAACAGGTCGAGATCGACGCCAAATATGCCGTCTATCTCGAACGGCAGGCGCGTGACGTGGAGGCGGCGCGGCGCGACGAGGCGATGGCCATTCCGTCCGACGTCGATTATGCGGCCATGCCCGGCCTTTCCAATGAAGTCAGGGCGCGTCTGATGGAGGCGCGCCCGCAAAGCCTCGCCCAGGCGAGCCGGATTGAAGGCATGACGCCTGCCGCCATGACCCTGCTCGCGGCGCGGCTTCGGCTCGCCCGCCTGGCGTCATGAACCGCGCATCGGCTGCAAAGCCGCCGCTGGCCTTCGCCGGCGCGCCGGAGGTCTTCGTCGAGCGGCTGCGCCTTTATGAGGCGCTGCTGCGCAAATGGAGCCGGACGATCAATCTCGTCGCGGCCTCGACCCTCGACGACATGTGGACGCGCCATTTCGCCGATTCGCTTCAGACGTCGAACGCGGCGCCCGCGGCGCGGCGCTGGCTCGACCTTGGCTCAGGCGGCGGCTTTCCGGGCCTCGTCACCGCGATCCGCTACGCCGACGATCCGGCGGCTGATGTTCATCTGATCGAATCGGACCAGCGCAAATGCGCCTTTCTGCGGACTGTTTCACGTGAAACAGGCGCGCGCGCCACGATCCATTGCGGACGCATCGAGGCTGTGACGCCAAAGCTCGACGCGCATTTTGACGCGGTGAGCGCGCGGGCGCTCGCGTCGCTGCCGAAACTCCTCGCCTATGCCGAAAAATTTCTCGATCAGGGCGCCGTCGGCGTGTTTTCCAAGGGCGCGAGCGCGCCGGCGGAATTGACGGAAATCGACGCGACGGATAAATATTTCATCGACGCGTCGCCGAGCCTCACGCTCCACTCCGCGCACATCGTTCTCATCCGCAAACGCGGGGCGCGCGCCCTTCCGTCTGACGCCGCGCACTAGCCCCTTGCTCCGACGCGGGAGTTTTCATGGCTCCGCCGCCAGACATGCGGATTCTCGTTCTCGCCAACCAGAAGGGCGGCGTCGGCAAGACCACGACCGCGATCAATCTCGGCACCGCGCTCGCCGCTATCGGCGAACGGGTGCTGCTCGTCGATCTCGACCCGCAGGGCAACGCCTCGACCGGGCTCGGCGTCGACCGGCGCAACAGGGCCGCCTCGACCTATGACGTGATGATGGGCGAGGAGGGCTTTAAGGACGTGCTGCTGCCGAGCGGCGTGCCGGGCCTCGCCATCGCACCCTCGACGCTCGACCTGCTGGGCGTCGAGCTCGAAATCGCCACGCAAAAGGATCGCGCCGTCCGCCTCAAGAACGCCTTCGCCAATTTTCATGCGCAGCAGCAGAAGCTTGAGCCCGGCGAGCGATTCACCTATGCGCTGATCGACTGCCCGCCCTCGCTCAATCTCCTGACCATGAACGCCATGACCGCCGCCGACAGCGTGCTGGTGCCGCTGCAATGCGAGTTCTTCGCGCTCGAGGGCCTGTCGCAGCTGCTCGCCACGGTCGATCAGGTGCGCGCCACGCTCAACCCGCGGCTGACCATTCACGGCATCGTGTTAACCATGTTTGACTCGCGCAACAGCCTCGCGTCGCAGGTGGTCGCCGACGTGCGCGGCTTTTTGGGCGAAAAGGTCTATGAAACGGTGATCCCGCGCAATATCCGCATCACCGAGGCGCCGTCGCATGGCAAGCCGGTGCTGCTCTATGATCTCAAATGCGCCGGCAGCCAGGCCTATCTGAAGCTCGCCTCCGAGGTCATCCGGCGCGAGCGGCTGTATCGGGCGGCGTAATCTTTCATTTACCTTAACGCCTGCGCGCGGCGCGGGCGTGGAGCAGGCGATGTCGAAAATGGCGAGACCAGACGACGGCCGGCCGCGCCTCGGACGCGGCCTCGCAGCGCTGATCGGCGAGGGCGAGGACGCCGCCCAGCCACGCGCGCGCGGCGCGAAAAAGGCGCCGATCGAGTTTCTGCGGCCCAATCCGCGCAATCCACGCAAGAATTTCGACGACGCCGAACTTGACGACCTCGCCGCCTCGATCCGCGAAAAGGGCGTCATCCAGCCGATCCTCGTGCGCGCGCTCGAAGGCGTCGTCGACGCCTATGAGATCATCGCCGGCGAGCGCCGCTGGCGCGCGGCGCAGCGCGCCGAACTGCATGAGGTGCCCATTCTCGCCGTCGAGGCGACGGAGTCCGAGGCGCTCGAACTCGCCATCATCGAGAATGTGCAGCGCGCCGATCTCAACGCGCTCGAGGAGGCGGCGGGCTATGAGCGGCTTGGCGTGGAATTTTCCTATTCACAGGCCGATCTTGCAAAAATCATCGGCAAGAGCCGCAGCCATGTCGCCAATACGCTGCGGCTGCTCAAGCTGCCGGAGTCGGTGCGCGCGCTGATCGCCGAGGGCGCCCTGACGGCCGGCCACGCCCGCGCCCTGATCGGCCGCGACGACGCCGAGCGGCTCGCCCAGCGCATCGTCGCGGAAGGGCTGTCCGTGCGTGACGTCGAGCGCATCGTCCAGGCGCAGTCGGGCGAGGAGGCGCCAGCCAAAGCCGCCGGGAAGCGCGACAAGGACGCCGACACGCGCGCGCTCGAATCCTCGCTGTCGACCAATCTCGGCCTCAAGGTGACGATCGCGGGCAAGGGCGAGCGCGGCGAATTGCGCATCTCCTACCAGAGCCTCGACCAGCTCGACGCGCTCTGCCGCCGCCTCGGCCCGCCGCTGTAGCGACCGCCGCGGCGAGGCTCAGCGGTCGATCAGCAGGCGGTAGCCTGCGCCGCGCGCGGTCTGGAGATGCAGCGGATTGGCCGGGTCGCGCTCGATCTTGCGCCGCAGGCGGTTGACCTGCACGTCGACGGTGCGCTCGTTGCCGGCCGCGCCCGAGCCCGCGAGCGCCTCGCGCGGCACCGTCTCGCCGGCGTGCTCGGCGAGCAGGCGCAGCATCTCGCGTTCGCGGTCGGTCAGGCGCACCACCTCGTCGCGCTGGCGCAGTTCGCCGCGGTCGAGGTCGAAGCAGAAATCGGAAAAGCGCACCTGCGTCACCGGGCCCGGCGCGGCCTTGGGCTGAGCGCGGCGCAGGATCGAGGCGACGCGCAGGGCGAGCTCGCGCGGCTCATAGGGCTTGCCGAGATAGTCGTCGACGCCGAGCTCAAAGCCGCGCACCCTGTCCTCGGCGTCGGTCTTGGCGGTCAGCATCAGGATCGGCACGAGGCCGAGATCGCCGGTCTCGGCGCGCAGCCGCGCGGCGAAGTCGAAGCCGTTCTCGCCAGGCATCATCACGTCGAGCACGATCAGGTCGAACGCGAGGCTTTTCAGGCAGGCGGCCGCCTCCGCCGCCGAGCCCGCCGTCGTGACGCGATAGCCCTGGTCGGTCAGGTAGCGCGACAGCAGGGCGCGCAGGCGCCGGTCGTCGTCGACGACGAGGAGATGGGCGGCGTCGTCGGCCGGGGGCGGGCGTCGGGCGGGCTCGTCAGGCATGGCTGGCCTTTCTGTCGCGTCGCGGCGCGGGCGGCGCAGGCGTTCGCGCCGCGCGCGGGTCGACGGGAGCGGCGTCGATCATGGCGAGAAGGAAGTCGCGGGCGCGCGGGCGCGCGTCCTTGGGCAGGGCGGCGAAGACGCGCTGGAAGCGGCGCGACTGGCGTTGCGCCGCCTCAAGCGCCAGCGCCCGTCCGCGCGCCGTGGCGTAGAGGCGCCTGCGGCGGCGGTCCTGCTCGCCAGGCTCGGCGGCGACATAGCCCTGATCGAGCAGGTCCTTCAGCACGCGGTTGAGGCTTTGCTTGGTGATTTTCAGGATGTCGAGAAGCTCGGCGATCGAGAGCCCCGGGTTGCGGCTCACGAAATGCAGGACGCGGTGGTGCGCCCGGCCGAAGCCGAACGCCTCGAGCAGGCGGTCGGCGTCGGCCACGAAATCGCGATAGGCGAAGAACAAAAGCTCGATGAGTTCGAAATCGGCGTCCTCCTCGCCAAGCCGCCGGCCGTCGCCGTCTCCGGCCGTTCCGCGCGCTCCTGGTCGAAGGTCCCGCGCCGCGTGATTCATGCCGCGCCCTCCGGGCCATACTGTCCCGCAGGCCGCGCGCGCGGTCAATATCGCCCTTTGGGCGCCGGCGCGGCGCGCGCAAGCCCGGCGCAAGCGCCGCAATGGTAAAACTTTTCCAAAGGAGGGTTTTTGTCTAAACTGGCGTCGCAGCTTCAAGGACGGCGTGCGCGGCGGGGCGGTCCGCCCGCAGGATTTTGCGGCGGGGCGTCGCGCCCGCGAGATTTTAAGGAACAAAGGTCAATGTCGGTTCTGCCCTTCGATCAGCGCGACGGCTTCATCTGGCTCGACGGCGATTTCACGCCATGGGCGGACGCGCGCCTGCATGTGCTGTCGCACGGGCTGCACTACGCCTCCTGCGTGTTCGAGGGCGAGCGCGCCTATGGCGGGCGCATCTTCAAGTCGACCGAGCATTCGGAGCGCTTCCGCGCCTCGGCCGAACTGCTCGACTTCTCGATTCCCTATTCGGCGGCCGAGCTCGACGCGATCAAGGCCGAGGTCGTTTCGCGCAACAATTTCTCGAACTGCTACGTCCGTCCCGTCGCCTGGCGCGGCAGCGAGATGATGGCGGTCGCGGCCCAGCACGCGAAGATCCATGTCGCCGTCGCCGCCTGGGACTGGCCGAGCATGTTCGACGTCGCCGCCAAGATGAAGGGCGTCAGGCTCGACGTCGCGGAATACCGCCGCCCCGATCCGATGACCGCGCCCTGCCGCTCCAAGGCCGCCGGGCTGTACATGATCTGCACCATCTCGAAGCATCGCGCCGAGCGGCGCGGCTACGCCGACGCGATGATGCTCGACTGGCAGGGCCGCGTCGCCGAATGCACCGGGGCCAACATCTTCTTCGTCTCGAAGGGGGCGCTGCACACGCCGATCGCCGACTGCTTCCTTGACGGCATCACGCGGCGCACGGTGATCGAGCTCGCGCGCCGGCGCGGGATCGAGGTCGTCGAGCGCCGCATCATGCCCGACGAGCTCGAAGGCTTCGAGGAATGCTTCATCTGCGGCACCGGCGCCGAGGTCACGCCGGTCGCCGAGATCGGCCCTTACCGTTTCTCGCCCGGCGCGCTGTCGCGCGCCATGATCGACGATTATTCGGCCGAAGTGCAGCCCAAGCAGAAGGCGGCCTGAGCCGCCGTCTTTTTGGCGCGGCCGCGGTGCGCCCGGACTGCGCGGGCGGGGGGCGCGCGCCGTGGCGTCCTGACCGTCGCGGCTAAACCCTCCGCGGCTTGACCCTTCGCAGCCTGGCCTTCGCGCCAAAACCGCAGCGTCCGCGCTCGCCTGCGCTCCCGTCCTCGTCTAAAGGCTCTGTGATCGGGAGAGCGGAGCGCGAAGCCATGGACGAGGCCCGCATGAACAAGCCGGCGCGCGCCTTTGGCGCGGCGCGCCAGTGGACGCGGGGGCATCGCGCCGAATTGCGTCTCGCCGTGCGCGTCACGGTCTCCGCCTTGCTCGCCTATGCGCTGTCCCTGCTGCTGCATGTGCCGCAGGTGCTGTGGACGGTGCTCACCGCCACCATCATGTCGCAGCTGAGCCTCGGCCGCTCGGTCAAGGCGACGCTCGACTATTTCGCCGGCACGCTCGGCGGCGCCCTGTTCAGCGGGTTCGTCGCCGCGACCGTCCCGCATGGCGGGCAGGCCGGCTATCTGGTCATCCTCGCCGTCGGCGTTCCGCCGGTGGCGCTGCTGGCGGCGCTGTGGCCGCGCTTCGCTTCGGCGCCCTTCACCGCCGTCATGGTCCTGCTCGCGCCGACCATCATTCACGCCACGCCGCTCGAATCCGCCGTGTTCCGCGTCATCGAAGTGCTGCTCGGCGGGCTTGTCGCGCTGTTCGTGTCCTTCTTCGTGCTGCCCTCGCGGGCCCAGGCGCTGAGCGTCGAGCACGCCGCCGCCATGCTGCGGCGCATGGCGGGCGTTTTGCGGCAGCTGCTCGCGGGCTGCGCCGGGCCGCTCGACCTTGCGCGCGTCTCGGACATCCAGAAGGGGCTCGGCCCAGCGCTGGCGCGGCTCGAAATCTTCATCGACGAGGCGCGGCGCGAACGGCTCGCGCGCGGAGAAGGCCATGCGCTGGCGCCTCTGCTGCCGGTGCTCCTGCGGCTGCGTCACGATCTTGTCATCATCGGGCGCGCCGTGCTCGAACCGCTGCCCGGCGGGCTGCGCGAGACGCTGAGCGGCCGGATCGACCGCGTCTCGGCCGAGGGGGGCGGCTTTCTTGAAGCGTCGGCCGGCGCGCTCGCCGGCGGCCCGGCGGCCTCGCTCGACGCGTTCGAGGCGGCGCTCGCCGCCTATGACGAAGACATCGCGGCCTATCGCGCCGAAGGCCATATGCGCGCGCTCGGCGTCGATGATCTCGAACGCCTGTTCGCGCTCGGCTTCGCGCTGGAGCAGCTGCATCAGGACTTCAAGGCGCTGCGCGGCTGGATCGAGGCGTTCGGCGCGGTCGGCTGGCGCCGAGGCTCAGGTTGACCGCGACGCGATCCGCCGCAATCATGGGCCAGACGACCGGCCGGCGACCGCGGCGGGCCGCGCGCCGCGCGCAAAATCCGGCGGGAGGAAACCTATTGTCCACAGCTTCGGCGCCGGCGCCGCGCGGCTTCGCGCAGGAGTCCCTTTCGTCGGCGGACCAGGCCGCGGCGGAACGCCTCGCCGCCCGGCTCGGCGAGCTCAGGGGCTTTCTCGAAACCCATCTCATCGGCGCCTCCGACCTCGTGGAGCGGCTGCTCGTGGCGCTGCTCGCCGACGGCCATGTCCTGATCGAAGGCGCCCCCGGCCTCGCCAAGACCCGGGCGGCGAAGCTGCTCGCCGACGGGCTCGACGCGCCGCTCGCGCGCGTCCAGTGCACGCCCGACCTGATGCCCGCCGACATCACGGGCGCCTCGGTCTGGCGGCCGGACCGCGGCGTGTTCGAGTTCATCCCCGGGCCGGTCTTTCATTCGCTGGTGCTCGTCGACGAGATCAACCGCGCCCCGCCGAAGGTGCAGTCGGCGCTGCTCGAAGCCATGGCCGAGCGCCAGACCACCGCCGCCGGCGTCACGCGCCGCCTGCCCGACCCGTTCATGGTGGTGGCGACGCAGAACCCGATCGAGCATGAAGGCACCTTCCCGCTGCCCGAGGCGCAGCTCGACCGCTTCATGCTGCATGCCGAGGTCAAGGCGCCCGACGCCGCCGCCGAGCGGCGCATTCTCGACCTCGTCGAGGATGAAGACGCCTGCGGGCCGCCGGCGCCGCCGCGCGTGCTGACCGCCGAAGAGATCGTGGCCGCGCGCCGCGCGGCGGGCGGCGTCTATCTCGCGCCCGCGGTGAAGGACTATATCGTGCGCCTCGCCTCGGCGCTGCGCGGCGCGGGCGGGTTCAGCGGCGCGGGCAAGGTCGAGCATCCGCCCTCGCCGCGCGGCGCCTTCCTGCTCGGCCGCGACCACGCCGGCCCGCAGGACGTGGCGGCGCTCGCCGTCGACACGCTGTCGCACCGCCTGATCCTGACCTGGCGCGCGCTGGCCGAGGGCGCGACGCCGCGCGGCGTGGTGCTCGCCCTGCTCGACGAGATCGACCCCGTGTGAGGCGAGGAAACCCCTGATGCGCCTCATCGAACGTCTTCGCGCTGGCTTTCGCCTCGCCTCGCCGTTTCGCGGGCGGGCCGGGGCCGGCGCCGTTTTGGCCCGCGAGGACGTCCCCGGAGAGGGCGTGGCGAAGGGCGTCGCGCTTGACGTCGACCACCTTTTGAGCCTGCGCCATCTCGCGCTGCGCCTCGACGCGCCGGCGGGCCCGCCGCGCTCGGCCCTGCCGGGCGAAACGCCGCATCGCCGGCGCGGCCGCGGCGTCGAGATCCATGACGTGCGCCCCTGGGTCGACGGCGACGACCTGCGCCATCTCGACCGCAACGTCACGGCGCGGACCGGCGCGCCGCATGTGCGCGCCTTCCGCGAGGAGCGCGAGCGCGCGACGCTGCTCGTCGCCGACCTGCGCCCCTCCATGCTGTTTGGCACGCGGCGCGCGCTGCGCTCCCATGCGGGCGCCGAGGCGCTGGCGCTGATCGGCTGGCGCGCCGCGCGCGAGGGGCGGGTCGGGCTCGTCGCGCTGACCCATGAGGGCGCGCAGCTGCTGCGCTACGGACGCGGCGCGCGGGCCATGATCGCCGTCTGCGGCGCGCTCGCCGCCGCCCACCGCGAGGCGCTCAACGCCGGCGCGCGCGCCGATCCGCCGCTCGACGCGGCGCTCGACGAGGCCGACGGCCTCGCCGGGCGCGGCGCCGATTTCGTGCTCGCCACCGGGCTCGACGAGGAAGGCGCGCGCTTTGCCGCCGTCGCCGAGAAGATCGCCGCGAAGCGCGACTTCGCCGCGCTTCTCATGACCGACCGTTTCGAGACCGCGCCGCCGCCCGGCGCCTATCCTTTCGCGACGCTCGCCGGCGCGGCCGGATGGCTCGACGTGGGAGAGGCCGGCGTCGCCCTCCCGGACGCGCGCGAGGCCCGGCTGCGCCGGCTCGGCGTCGAGGCCATGACGCTCGACTGCGGCCTTGCGCCCGACGCCATGGCCGCGCGCCTCCGCTTTTTCTCCTCAGGACGCAGGCGTCGCAGGCGCAGCCGCGTCTGCGCTCGCGCGGCGTGATTTTTCGCGCGCAGGTTTGGAGAAAACCGCAGCTTCGCGGCGCGGCCATGCGGTCGGGCCAAGCGTTTGAACGGACCGGCGTCGCGCCTTTCGCGAAGGGAGCCGCCGAACGCGTCTGGAGCATTTTCAGCGAAAGGCGCAGACTTTCGCGTCAGGAAAATGCCGCTTAACAAACAGTTATCGCGCATTCAGCGAATTGGTTTTCGCCGAACGCGTCTCAGGATGACGGCGGGGGAGCGGAACGCACGAGCATGGACGGGGCGTCGTGGACGGCCGGGCCCGCGCGTCTTTACGGCGCGGCGCGCCAATGGACGAGGGCCCACCGGGCGGAGCTGCGCCTCGCCGTGCGCGTCACGGTTTCCGCGCTGCTCGCCTATGTCCTGTCGCTGCTGCTCCATGTGCCGCAGGTGCTGTGGACGGTGCTGACCTCCGTCATCATGTCGCAGCTGAGCCTTGGCCGTTCGGTCAAGGCGACGCTCGACTATTTTTCGGGGACGCTCGGCGGAGCGCTGTTCAGCGGGTTCGTCGCCGCGACCGTGCCGCATGGCGGCGAGGCCGGATATCTCCTGATCCTCGCCATCGGCGTTCCGCCTGTCGCGCTGCTCGCGGCGCTGCGGCCGCGCTTCGCCTCGGCGCCGTTCACGGCCGTCATGGTGCTGCTCGCGCCGACCATCATCCACGCGACGCCGATCGAATCCGCCGTAGTTCCGCATGCTCGAGGTTCTGCTCGGCGGCCTCGTCGCGCTGTTCGTCTCCTTCTTCGTGCTGCCGTCGCGCGCCCATACGCTGAGCCTCGAGAACGCCGCCGCCATGTTGCGGCGCATGGAACGTGTTGCGCCAGCTGCGTCGCGGGGCTGCGCCGGCCCGCTCGACCTCGCCCGCGTCTCCGAGATCCAGAAAGGGCTCGGCCTGGCGCTGGCGCGGCTCGAAATCTTCGTCGACGAGGCGCGGCGCGAGCGCGTCCAGCGCGGCGAGGGCCATGTGCTGGCCGCTCGTGCCCATTCTGCTGCGGCTGCGTCACGATCTCGTCATCATCGGCGCGCGCCGTGCTCGAGCCGCTGCCGGACGGGCTGCGCAAGACGCTCGGCCCCCGGATCGACCGCGTGGCCGGGGAAGGCGGGGGCTTTCTTGAGGCGTCGGCCGGCGCGCTCGCCGGGGGCTGGGCGGCTTCGCTCGACGCGTTCGAGGCGGCGCTCGCCGCCTATGACGCGGATATCGCGGCCTGGCGCGGCGAAGGCCATACGCGCGCGCTCGACGTCGATGCGCTGGAACGGCTGTTCGCGCTCGGCTTCGCGCTGGAGCAGCTGCATCAGGATTTCGCGGCGCTGCGCGGCTGGATCGCGACCTTCGAGGCGGCCGGCTAGCGTCTCCTCGCTCGGCTCGCGCGGGTAAATCCGTCCCGCTTCAGGTTGACCCGGGCCCGTTCCGGCTAGATCATGGAGGCCCGCGCGCCGCGGCGGCGAAAAGGCGGCGGGAGGAAACAGCATTGTCCATCGCGTCGGCGCAGGCTTCGCGCGGCTGCGCGCGCCAGTCCTTTTCGTCGGCGGAGCCCGCCGCGGACGGGAAACGCCTCGCGCGCCGGCTCCGCGCGTTGCGCGCCTTCCTCGAACCCCATCTCATCGGCGCGGCCGAGCTCGTGGAGCGGCTTCTCGTCGCGCTGCTCGCCGACGGCCATGCGCTGATCGAAGGCGCGCCCGGCCTCGCCAAGACGCGGGCGGCGAAGCTGCTCGCCGAAGGCCTCGACGCGCTGCTCGCGCGCATCCAGTGCACCCTGACCTGATGCCCGCGGACCTCACCGGCGCCACGGTCTGGCGGGCTGACCGCGGCGTGTTCGAATTCATTCCCGGGCCGATCTTCTTTCATTCGCTGGTGCTCGTCGACGAGATCAACCGCGCCCCGCCGAAGGTGCAGTCGGCCCTGCTCGAAGCCATGGCCGAACGCCAGACCACCGCCGCCGGCGTCACCCATGTCCTGCCCGACCCCTTCATGGTCGTGGCGACGCAGAACCCGATCGAGCACGAGGGCACCTTTCCGCTGCCCGAAGCGCAGCTCGACCGCTTCATGCTGCACGCCGAGGTCAAGGCTTCGACGCCGAAGCTGAACGGCGCATCCTCGATCTCGTCGAGGATGAGGACGCGAGCGGGGCCGCCGCAGCCGCCGGGCTGCTGAGCGCGCAGGACGTCCTCGCGGCACGGCGCGCGGCCGCGGGCGTCTATCTCGCGCCGGCCGTGAAGGATTATATCGTGCGCCTCACCTCCAGCGCGGCGCGTCGCCGGGCCTCTTGCGCAAGGTCGAGCACCCGCCGTCGCCGCGCGGGGCGATCGCGCTCGCAAGAGCCGCCAGGGCCCGCGCCTTTCTCGCGGGCCGGGACCATGCGGGCCCGCAGGACGTCGCGGCGCTCGCCGTCGACACGCTCTCGCACCGGCTGATCCTGACCTGGCGCGCGCTGGCCGAGGGGGCGCCGCGCGGCGTGGTGCTCGCCCTTCTCGACGAGATCGAACCCGTGTGAGGCGATGGGGTCCGTCATGTTCTCTTCGAACGCGTCTGCGCGCTGGCTGGCGCCTCGCCTCGCGCCTCCGCCGGCGGGCCGGGGCCGGCGCCCGGCGGCGCAGGAGGACGTCGGGGCAGGATCTGGGGCGAGGCGTCGTGCTCGACGTCGACCATCTCCTCAGCCTGCGCCATCTCGCGCTGCGCCTCGACGCGCCGGCGGGGCCGCCGCGCTCGCCCCTGCCGGGGAGACGCCGCATCGCCGGCGCGGCCGCGGCGTCGAGATCCATGACGTGCGCCCTGGGTCGACGGCGACGACCTGCGCCATCTCGACCGCAACGTCACCGCGCGCGCCGGCGCGCCGCATGTGCGCGCCTTCCGCGAGGAGCGCGAGCGCGCCGTGTTGCTCGTCGCCGACTTGCGGCCCTCCATGCTGTTTGCACGCGGCGCGCGCTGCGTTCTTGCGGGGGCCGAGGCGCTGGCGCTCGTCGGCTGGCGCGCGGCGCGCGAGGGGCGCGTCGGGCTCGTCGCGCTGACCTTTCAGGGCGCGGAGCTTTTGCGCTACGGGCGCGGCGCGGGCCATGATCGCGGCCTGCGGCGCGCTCGCCGCGGCCCATGCCGAGGCGCTCGCCGCGGGGCGCGCGCTGATCCGCCGCTCGACGCCGCGCTCGAAGAGGCCGACGCCGTCGCCGGGCGCAGCGAGCTTCGTGCTCGCGACCGGCCTCGACGAGGAAGGGCGCGCTTCGCCGCCGTCGCCGAGAAGATCGCGGCCCGGCGCGACCTCGCCGTGCTGCTCATGACCGACCGTTTCGAGACCGCGCGCCGCCCGGCGCCTATCCCTTCGTGACCATCGCCGGCGCCGCCGGATGGCTTGACGTGGGCGAGGCCGGGCCTGGCCCGCGGCCGCGCCTGACGCGCGCGCAGCCCGCCTGCGCCGGCTCGGCGCCGAGGTTTTGGCGCTCGACGGCGCCTCGCGCCGGACGCGATCGCGGCGCGTCTTGCGCGGCTCGAAGCCTGAGCCGGGCGGGCCAGAGGTCGATGACCGAGACCGGACGCTCGCGACGCGCTGCGGCCGATCCGCCCGCCGCCAGACGCCGGCGAGGGGGCGCGCTGCTCGCCCTGGCGCTTCGTCGGCGCGGCGCTCGGCCTCGCGGCGGCGGCCGCGTCGCGCCGCGAACTGGCTGCGCCTGCGCCGGCGCGGGCGCTGCGCCGCCGCCGCGCTGCTCGCCGGCGCGCGCGGGCTTGCGCCGCAGGAGCGTCTCGCGGCGCAGGCGAAGCTCGCCCGCCGCTCTCGCGCGCGCGCAGGGCCAAGCGCCGCCGCTTCGGCGATGCGCTGCGCAAGCTCGACGCGCTGTTCGGCGCTCGTTCTTCGCGCAAGGGCCGGGGCGGGCGCTGGGCGAGGCGCTTTACCGGCCGGAGCCCCAAAAACCCGAAACGCTCGACGCCATCGACCGCGAGCTTTCGCGTCTCGCGCGGCCCCTGCGCGGGCGCGCGGCGATGAGCGGCTTCGACTTCTCCTTCGCGCCCGCGCTTCTGGCGCTGCCGCTGCCGCTGCTCGCGCTGTTGTGGCGGCGGGGGGCGCGGCGGAGCCGGGGGTACTGTCGCGCGCGCTCGCCGCGCGGTTCGGGCCGGGCGCGGCGGCCGCGCCCTTGCGGGCGCAAGGTGCCCGGCGCTGGCGCTGCTCGTGCTGGCTGGGCGGCGCTGGTCTTCGCCCTCGCCGGGCCGCGCGTGGCGGCGGCGGCGCAGCCGTCGCAGGCGTCGGGGCGCGACATCATGCGTTTCCGCGCTCGACCTTTCGGGCAGCATGGCGGCGGAGGATTTCGAGATCGACGGGGCGAAGGCGAGCCGGGTCGACGCCCTGAAGCATGTCGGCGCGAGATGCTGCCGCGCTGGCGACCGCGTCGGCCTCGTCGTGTTCGCCGAAAAGGCCTACGCCGCCGCGCCGCTCAGCTTCGACGTCGACGCCGCCGCTCGCGCGCTGCGCGAGGTTCCGCTCCGGGCTCGTCGGCCATTCGACCGCCATCGGCGATCAGGGGCCTGGCCTCACGCTCAAGCGGCTCGCGGCCTCGGCGCGCCCTCGCGCATCGTGGTGCTTCTGTCGACGGCGCCAATGACGCCGGCACGACCGACCCCGAGGGCGTCGCGCGGCCTACGCGCGCGAGCTTGGCGTGCGCGTCTACACGATCGGCATGGGCGTTCTCGACGAACAGACCTTCAACGGGCTTGGCGACCCGGTCGACTACGCCGCGCTGCAGCGGCTCAGGCGATCGGCGGCGGGCGCGCCTTCCGCGCCCGCTCCACCGCCGAGCTCGACGTGGCCTCGCGCGCCATCGAGGCGCTGGTCGCGGGCGAGGCCGCGGCTTCGCCGCGGCGATCGAGCGGCGCGAGCTCTGGCCATGGCCCGCCGCGGCGTCCTTCCTCGTCTTCGCGGCGCTGGCGCACGCGCGGGGGCGGCCCGATGATCGTCCTCGGCGATTAGTGCGCTGATGCGGCCCTTGGCGGCTCGCCGCGGCCGCGCCTCGGTGCTGGCTTTCGCCGCGCTGCGGGCGCGCCGCGCGGGCGGGGGCCTTGGCGACTGGCCGCGCGCGGCGGACGCTCATCTCCTCGCGGCGATGGCCCGGCGCGGGGCCGCGCGGCGCGGCGCGGCGGCGCTCCTGCTCGCCGCGCTGCTGCTGCTCGCGCTCGGCCTCGCCGGGCCGGCGCAGCGGCGCTCCGACGCGGAGCGCTTCCGCAACCTCGACGCCAATTTCGTCCTCGTCGACGTCTCTGCCGAAGCGGCTTCGCGCGCCGGGCTGCGGCAGGCGCGCGCTAGCGCGCATCAGGCGCTCGAGCCGGCGCGGCGCGTCAGGCGGGGCTCATTCTTTACGCCGGCGACGCTCATCTCGCCGCTCCGCCCACCGACGACGCGGCGGCGCTGGGCTCGTTTTCTCGCCGTCGACGACGAGACCGTGCCGACTTCGGCGCGCGGCCGGACCTCGCGCTCGCGCTGGCGCTCAGGACCGCCCGCGAAATGGGGGTCGTCTCCGGCGACGTCACGCTCGTCTCGTCGGGCGCGGCGTCGGCGAAGAGGCCGTCGCGCAGGCGCGCGCCCTGCGCGCGCAGGGCCTGTCCGTCCATGCGCTCCATGCGCCGCCGCCGGGCCGGACGCCGAGCGAGGCGGCGGCGCGGCGGGCCGCGCTGCTCGCGCTCTCGGCCGCGGGCGGCGGCGTGTTCGCGGAGGCGGCCGCGCCCGCGCCCGTGCTGGCGGCGATCGAGGGACGCGCGCCGCTTCGCCTCGCGAGCGCCCGCGCGGCCTCGCTGTTCTGGCGCGATTTCGGCGGTGTCCTTCTCGCCTCGCCATTCCGGCGCTGCTCGCCTTTCTGCGGGTCGGGCGATGAGGCGGCTCGCGATCCTCGTGCTGGCGCTTGCGCCCGCTCGCCGTCTCTTCGCCCTCGGCGCGGCGCAGGACTCGCCGGCTGCTGTTCGCCGCCGGCTCGCCGGGGCCAGCGGCAGGCGTCCTCGCCGACGCCCGGCTGGAAGGGGACGGCGCTCGCCGCCGCCGGGCGCTGGGACGAGGCGGCGAGCGGCCTTCGGGCCGGGCGAGGCCTATAATCGCGGCGTCGCGCTGACGCGGGCCGGGCGCTACGCCGAGGCGCTCGCGGCCTTCGACGAGGCGCTCGGGCGCGACGCCGAAGACGCCGACGCCGCCGCCAACCGCGAGATCGTGGCGGCTGTTTCGCGGCCGCCGGCGGCGAGGGGCGCAGGCGCGAGGGCGGGGCCGCCGGCGCCGACGCCACGAAGCAGATCCACGGGCCGCGCTCGACGCCGGAGCTGAGCGACGCGAAAAGCACGGGCTCGGGGCTCGTCGGGACCATCCAGTCGAAATCGACCGGCGCGCAGGGGCAGGGGAGCGCGCCGAAATCCGGCCGCTCCGACAAGGGCGCTGACGCCGCGCAAAAGCGCGCGACGGGCTCGGCCGGCAACGCGGGCGGCGCGGGCCAGGCCGGCGGCGAGCTCGCCGACATCACCAAGATGATGGCCGCGCGCGATCTTTCGGCGCGCCGCACGCTCGACCATCACGCCGTGCTGCCGACGCGCGACTGGCTCGACGCCGTGCCCGACGACCCCGGCCAGTGGCTCAAGCTGCATGTGAAGGCCGAGCGGGCGCGGCGCCGGGCCGCCGCGAGCGAGGCCCGCGACGATGACTGATCCGCGCCGCCTCGCAGTCTCCCTGGCGCTCGCTCTGGCGCTCGCGGCGCTGTCGCCGGGCGCCCGCCCGCGCGCCGAGCCCGCGGCGCCGCTGGCGCTGACCGAAGCGGTCGTCGACGGGCCGAAGGAGCCCTATGTCGGCGAGATGCTGATCCTGCGGCTGCGCTCCTTCATCGAGGCTCCCGTGGCCCGCCACGAAATCGAGCAGCCGCAGCTCGTCGATTTCGACTGGCGCCAATATGGGCGCGACGTCGAGGTCGAGACGCAGGTCGCGGGCGTCACGCTGCGCGGCCTCGAACGGGCGATCGCGATCTTTCCGCGCCGGCCCGGCCGCCTGACGATCGACCCCTTCACCCGCAAGGTCGAGCTGATCGGGCCGGACAACACGCGCCGCGACGCGGCCTTCTCCTCGGCCCCCGTGACGGTCGAGGCGCGCGCGCTCGACGGGCTCGTCAAGCCCGGCGACTTTTTTCTGCCGGCGCGCTCCGTGACCCTGACCGACGAATGGGAGCCGCGCCCCGACCGGCTCGGCCTCAACGACGCGGCGCGGCGGACCCTGACGATCATGGCCGAGGGGCTCACCGCCGACCGGCTGCCGCCGCCGCCGCCGATGCGCGCGCCGGGGCTCATCGTCTTCGCCGCGCCGGCCGAGCGCGAAACCATCGCGACGCCGAAGGGCCTGACCGCGAAGGCGGTCTACCGTTACGACGTCAGGCCCGCGTCGAGCGAGCCGGCGAAGACGCCGGCGATCCATGTCGCCTGGTTCGACACGGTCGAGCGCCGCATGCGCGAAGCGTCGCTGCCGCCGCGCGTCGTCGCCTTTGTCGATCCGAACGCGCCGCAGATCGCCGGCGGGGCGAGCGAAGGGGCCTCGTTCGCGCGCCGTCTCGGCGCGGCGGGGCTGGGCTTCGCATGGGCGGCGGCGCTCGGCCTTTTGATCCTGACCTCGCCGGCCCATGTCGGGGCGCTTGGCGGCCGTCTCGCTTTCTGGCGCGCGCCGGGGCGGGCCGAGCTTGCGCGGCTGCGGCGGGCGGGGCGAAGGGGCGACGCCGCCGGCGTCATGGCCGCGACGCTCGCCCTTTCGCGGGCTTTTCCCGAGCGGTTCGCGCGCGCGGCGCGCGGCGCCGGGCCCGAGCTCGCCCGGCTTGAGGCCGGGCTTTACGGCCGCGGCGGGGCCGCGCCCGACGCGCAGGGCCTCGCCGCGCTCTCAAGAAAAATCGCGCGGGGCGGGGCCGCGCGCGATTGAAGAAAAAGGGCAGGGGAGGGGCAGGCCGGCGCGGCCGCGCGCCCGGAAAACGGCGCGGCCGCGGAAGATGACGCGGCTCAGCCGCGCAGGTCGACGCGCAGGTCGAAGCGGTCGAGGTTCATGAGCTTGGTCCAGACCTTGACGAAGGCGTCGACGAAGAACGCGCCGGCGTCGTCCGTGGCGTAGGCTTCAGACAGCGCGCGCAGCTGCGAGTTCGACCCGAAGATCAGGTCGACGCGCGTGCCGGCGAGCTTCTGCTCGCCGGTCGCGCGGTCGCTCGCCACGAACACGCCGTCCTCGGCGTCCGACGCGGTCCACTTCATGTCCGTGCTGGTCTTCAGCAGGTTCACGAAGAAGTCGTTGGTCAGGGTCTCGGGCCGGTCGGTGAACACGCCGTGCTTCGAGCCGCCGTAATTGGCGCCGAGCACGCGCAGGCCGCCGACGAGCGCGGTCATTTCGGGCGCGCTCAGGGTGAGCAGATGGGCGCGGTCGACGAGATGCTCCTCGGCCGACGCATAGAGGTCGCCGCCGATGAAGTTGCGGAAGCCGTCGATCTTCGGCTCGAGCGGCGCGAAGCTGTCGACGTCGGTCTGCTCGGGCGTGGCGTCGGTCCGGCCGGGCGTGAAGGGCGCGGTGACGTCATGGCCGGCCTTCTTCGCGGCCGCCTCGACCGCCGCGCAGCCGCCGAGCACGATGAGGTCGGCGAGCGAGATCCTTTTGCCGCCGGGCGCGGAGGCGTTGAAGTCCTGCCGGACCTTTTCGAGCGCGGCGAGCGCCGCGGCGAGCTCTTGCGGCTCGTTCACGTCCCAGTCCTTCTGCGGCGCGAGGCGGATGCGCGCGCCATTCGCCCCGCCGCGCTTGTCGCTGCCGCGGAAGGTCGAGGCCGAGGCGAAGGCGGTCGTGACGAGGCGCGAGATCGACAGGCCCGAGTCGAGGAGCCTGGCCTTGAGCGCGGCGACGTCGGCGTCGTCGACGAGCGGATGGTCGACCGGCGGGACCGGGTCCTGCCAGACGCGCGGCTGCGCCGGAACTTCGGGGCCGAGCAGGCGGACATGGGGGCCCATGTCGCGATGCGTCAGCTTGTACCAGGCTTCGGCGAAGGTTTGGGCGAGCTCGTCCGGACGCTCGTAGAAGCGGCGCGAGATCTTCTCGTAAGCCGGGTCGAAGCGCAGCGAGAGGTCGGTCGTCAGCATCGCCGGCGCGTGGCGCCTGTGCGGATCATGCGCGTCGGGCACGAGGCCCTGGGCTTCCGGGTTGGTCGGGGTCCACTGATGCGCGCCGGCCGGGCTCCGGGTCAGAACCCAGTCATATTCGAACAGGTTCTTGAAGAAGTTGTTGCTCCATTGCGTCGGCGTCTCGGTCCAGATCACCTCGATGCCGCTCGTGATGGCGTCGCGGCCCGCGCCCGAGCCGAAGCTGTTCGCCCAGCCAAGCCCCTGCATCTCGATCGGGGCGCCCTCGGGCTCGGGGCCGACATACTGGTCGGGCACGGCCGCGCCATGGGTCTTGCCGAAGGTGTGGCCGCCGGCGATGAGGGCGACGGTCTCCTCGTCGTTCATGGCCATGCGGGCGAAGGTCTCGCGGATGTCATGCGCCGCGGCGACCGGGTCCGGCGCGCCGTTCGGGCCTTCGGGGTTCACATAGATGAGGCCCATCTGCACGGCGGCCAGCGGATTGGCGAGGTCGCGCTCGCCGCTGTAGCGCTTGTCGCCGCCGAGCCATTCGCGCTCGGGCCCCCAGTTGACGTCGTTTTGCGGCTCCCACACGTCCTTGCGGCCGCCGCCGAAGCCCGCGGTCCTGAAGCCCATCGATTCGAGCGCGCAATTGCCGGCGTAGACGATGAGGTCGGCCCAGGACAGCTTGCGGCCGTATTTCTGCTTGACCGGCCACAGCAGCATGCGCGCCTTGTCGAGGTTGGCGTTGTCCGGCCAGCTGTTTAACGGCGCGAAGCGCTGCGAGCCGGCCCCCGCGCCGCCGCGCCCGTCGCCGACGCGGTAGGTGCCGGCGCTGTGCCAGGCCATGCGGATGAACAGCGGGCCGTAATGGCCGAAGTCGGCCGGCCACCACGGCTGCGACGTGGTCATCAGCGCGAAAATGTCGGCCTTCACGGCCTTGAGGTCGAGCGTTCTGAATTCGGCCGCATAGTCGAAATCCGCGCGCATCGGGTCGCCTGCGGGCGGATTCTGGTGAAGAACGGAGAGGTCGAGCTGGTTTGGCCACCACAGCCGGTTGGTCATCTCGAACAGCACGGCCTGGCCTTCGACCCTGCCGCCATGCATGGGGCATTTGGCTTCGACGTTCATGTCGCCTCCCTTCGCGGTTGTGATCTCCGCGCCTGATCGGGCCGAGTCTTTCACCACCGGCGAAGGGCTGTCCAATCGTTAAATTCTCTCATGACGATTGAGCGCGACGGCGATTGCGCGCAATTTCGCACGTGCGAAGACGTCCTTGCGGACACGCCCGCGCTGCGACGCGGCGGTCGCTTGTAATTTGCAAGTAACCATGGTTTGAGAGGCGTCCCAAGGACGCGCCGGCGCCGCCCGGCCGCATGAAGTCCGGCGCGGCCCGCAGAGGGGCGCGCGTTTTCGGGCGCGGAGAGAGTCATGCGCAAGATTTCGACAGGCGGCGCGCCGCGCGCCCTCGCCGCGGCCCTGATCCTGGCCCTGATCCTGCCCCTGGCCGTTCTCGGCGGGGCGTCTTCGGCGCGCGCCGAGGACAAGCCGCCGCAGGGCCCGCCCCCGCCGCAGGTGACGGTGGCGACGCCGCTCGCGCGCACCGTGCCGCGCTGGGACGAATATACGGGCCGTTTCGAGCCGATCCAGAACGTCGAGATCCGGCCGCGCGTCTCGGGCGCGGTCGAGGCGATCGGCTTCACCGACGGCCAGCTCGTCGCGGCCGGGGACCTGCTTTACGTGATCGACCAGCGCCCCTATCGCATCGCGGTGGACAGCGCCAGGGCCGAGGTCGCCAAGGCGAAGGCGCAGGTCGAGGTCGCCGCCAACGACGTCACCCGCGCGCAGCAGCTCGTCGAGAGCCGGGCGATCACCTCGCGCGACGTCGACCAGCGCAAATCCTCGCTCGACATCGCCAAGGCCCAGCAGCTCGCCGCCGAAGCGGCGCTGCGCAACGCCGAGCTCAACCTCGACTGGACCGAGGTGCGCGCGCCGATCGCCGGCCGCGTCTCCGACCATCGCGTCGACGTCGGCAATCTGGTGCAGGGCGGCCAGACGACGGGCAGCCTGCTCACCACCATCGTCACGCTCGACCCGATCCATTTCGTGTTCGACGCCTCCGAGGCCGATTACATCCGCTACGCGCGTCTCGCCGACGCCAAGGTCAGGCCGTCGTCGCGCGAGTTCAAGAATCCGGTCATGGTCCGGCTCGCCGACGAGACCGACTGGAGCCGCAGCCACAAGGGCGTGATGGATTTCGTCGACAACGCGCTCAACGCGCGCTCCGGCACGATCCGCGGCCGCGCCGTGCTCGACAACAAGGATCTTTTCCTGCTGCCGGGCTCGTTCGGCCGGCTGCGCCTGTTTGGCGGCGACATCGACGCCCTGCTCGTGCCCGACGACGTGATCGTGTCGGACCAAGCCTCGAAAATGATCCTGACCGTCGCGCCCGACGACACGGTGGTCCCGAAGCGGGTGACGCTCGGGCCGATGCACGAGGGCCTGCGCGTGATCCTCGGCGGGCTCGGCCCGCATGACCGGGTGATCATCGCGGGCGTCGCCAACCCGTTCGTGCGGCCGGGCGCGAAGGTCGATCCGAAGCCGGGCGAGATCGTCTTCCCGGCCGCGCCGTCGAACTGACGGGCGGCGCTCTCCTCATTTCAAGCCGGGCCGCCCTGCGGCGGGGACGATCATGCGCTTTTCCCATTTCTTCATCGACCGTCCGATCTTCGCCGCGGTCCTGTCGATCATCCTGACCATCGCCGGGGCGATCGCGCAGCGCACGCTTCCGGTCTCCGAATATCCGGAGATCGCGCCGCCGACGGTCAACATCACGACCACCTACCCGGGCGCCTCGGCCGAGGTGATCGCGGCGACGGTGGCGACGCCGATCGAGCAGCAGGTCAACGGCGTCGACGACATGCTCTACATCACCTCGCAGTCGACCGGCGACGGACGGCTGTCGATCGACGTCACCTTCAAGCCCGGCGTCGACGTCGACAAGGCGCAGGTGCTGGTGCAGAACCGCGTCGCCATCGCCACTCCGCGCCTGCCGGAAGCCGTGATCCGCCAGGGCGTCACGGTGCAGAAGGCCTCGCCCGACCTGATGATGGTCGTGCATCTCGTCTCGCCCGACGGCTCGCGCAGCCAGCAATATATCTCGAACTACGCGACGCTCTACCTCAAGGACGCGCTCGCCCGCGTCGACGGCGTCGGCCGGGTCAATGTCTTCGGCGCGCGCGACTACGCCATGCGCGTGTGGCTCGACCCCGCCAAGGTCGCTGCGCGCGGCCTGACCGCCGAGGAGGTGGTGCGCGCGCTGCAGGCGGCCAATCTGCAGGTCGCGGCGGGCGCGATCAACCAGCCGCCGATCACCTCGCAGAGCGCCTTCCAGCTTTCGGTGCAGACGCTCGGGCGCCTCTCCGATCCGCAGCAGTTCGAGGACATCGTCATCCGCTCGGACCCCGACGGCTATGTGCGCGTGCGCGACGTCGCCCGCGTCGAGCTCGGCGCGCAGGACTACACCGTCAACGCCTATCTCGACCGCGACGCCGCCACCGCCCTCGTCCTGTTCCAGCGGCCGGGCTCGAACGCGCTCGCGACCGCCGCCGCCGTGCGCGCGACGATGGAGGCGGCGAAGAAGGATTTTCCGCCGGGCCTCGACTACACGGTCGTCTACAACCCGACCGAATTCATCCAGCAGTCGGTCGACGAGGTGGTGCACACGCTCTACGAGGCCGTGCTGCTCGTGGTGATCGTGGTCATCGTGTTCCTGCAGACCTGGCGCGCGGCGGTCATCCCGGTCATCGCCATTCCGGTGTCGCTGATCGGCTGCTTCCTCGTGATGAGCGGCGTCGGCCTCACCTTCAACACGCTCTCCCTGTTCGGCCTCGTGCTCGCCATCGGCATCGTCGTCGACGACGCCATCGTGGTGGTCGAGAACGTCGAGCGCTATCTCGAACATGGCGCGAGCCCGCGCGAGGCCGCCCACAAGACCATGGACGAGGTCGGCGGCGCGCTGCTCGCGATCGCGCTGGTGCTGTGCGCCGTGTTCATTCCCACAGCCTTCATCTCGGGGCTGCAGGGCGCCTTCTACAGGCAGTTCGCGATCACCATCGCCGGCGCGACGCTGATCTCGGCCTTCGTCTCGCTGACCCTGTCGCCGGCGCTCGCCGCGATCCTGCTGAAGGAGCGCGCCGCGCCGAAGACGCAGGGGCTTCTCTACAGGCTCGGCGCGCCGCTGCGCTGGTTCTTCGCCGGCTTCAACCGCCTGTTCGACGCGCTCTCGCGCGGCTATGGCGCGCTCACCGCGCGGCTCATCCGCCTCGGCGCGATCGTGCTCGTCGTCTACGCCGGGCTGATCTATCTCGCCTTCGACGTGCTGAACCGCACGCCGACGGGCCTCATCCCGCAGCTCGACCGCGGCTATCTCATCGCCGCCTTCCAGCTTCCGCCCGGCGCCTCGCTCGAACGCACCGACCGCGCGCTGCGCAAGGCGACCGACATCATCCTCGCGCGCGAGGGCGTCGCCCATGCGGTGGTGTTCGCGGGCTTCGACGGCGCGACCTTCACCAACGCCACCAACACCGGCGTCATCTTCGTCAGCCTGAAGCCGTTCGAGGAGCGCGTGAAGCACGGCCTCGGCTCGGCCAAAATCCTCGCCGACGTGCGCCAGCATCTTTCCGCCGTGACCGAGGCCTTCGCCTTCGTGCTGGAGCCGCCCTCCGTGCCCGGCATCGGCACCGGCGGCGGCCTCAAGGGCTATGTGCAGGACCGCGCCGGACGCGGGCCGCAGGCGCTCGAGGCGGCGACCTGGGGGCTTGTCGGCGCGACGCGCCAGAACCCCGGCTTCGCCCAGGCCTTCACCCTGTTCAACACCAAGACGCCGCAGATCTACGCCGACGTCGACCGCACCAAGGCCGAGCTTCTCGGCGTGCCGATCAGCCAGGTCTTCGGCGCGCTCTCGACCTATATGGGCTCGGCCTACATCAACGACTTCAACCTGCTCGGGCGCACCTACCAGGTGACCGCCCAGGCCGACGCGCCGTTCCGCCTGACGACGCGCGACGTCGCCAACCTCAAGACCCGCAACGCCGCCGGCGACATGGTGCCGATCGGCTCCGTCGCCGAATTCCGCGACACCACGGGGCCGTTCCGCGTCACCCGCTTCAACCTCTATCCGGCGGCCGAGGTGCAGGTCGCGCTCACGCGCGGCTTCTCCTCGGGGCAGGGCATCGCCGCGATCGAGGCGCTTGCGGCGAAGGTTCTGCCGCAGGGCTTCGGCTTCGAATGGACCGAGATCGCGCTGCAGGAGAAGCTCGCCGGCAACACGGCGATGATCGCCTTCGGCCTCGCCGTGGTGTTCGTGTTCCTGCTGCTCGCCGCGCTTTATGAAAGCTGGCTGCTGCCGGTCGCGGTCATCCTCATCGTGCCGATGTGCATCCTCGCGGCGATGCTCGGCGTCACCTGGCGCGGGCTCGACCGCAACATCCTCGTCGACATCGGCCTCGTGGTGCTCGTCGGGCTCGCCGCCAAGAACGCCATCCTGATCGTCGAATTCGCCAAGCAGGCCGAGGAGGAGGGCGCGACCCGCTTCGAGGCGGCGGTGCGCGCCGCGCGCACGCGGCTGCGGCCGATCCTGATGACCTCCTTCGCCTTCATCTTCGGCGTGCTGCCGCTTGCGGAGGCGCAGGGCGCGGGCGCCGAGATGCGCCAGTCGCTCGGCACGGCGGTGTTCTTCGGCATGCTCGGCGTGACCCTGTTCGGCCTTCTGTTCACGCCGACCTTCTATGTGGTCGTGCGCGGGATCGGCGAGCGCCTCGCGCGGCTGCGCGGCGGCAAGCCCGCCGCCCCGGACGCACGACAAAAGCCCGGCCCGCCGCCGCGCGAGGCGGCCGCCGAATAGGCGCTTGACCGGGGCGGGGGGCGAAGCTAGCGCTTGCACATCCTGCACGAGACGGCGGAGCGCCAGACCATGTCCGACACGATGTCCCACGCTTTCGCCAGGCGGCTCGCGCGCGGCGGCGCGGCCTTCGGCCTCGCGCTTGGCGTCGCCCTCGCGGCGGGCCTCGCGCCGGCGCCCGCCGCGGCGCAGCTCTTCGAGCGCCCGCCGGCCCCGGTCATGCCGCCGCCGCCCGGCGACGATCCCGGGGCGTGGACGCCGGACGGCGCCCCGGCGCCCCAGGCGGCGCGGCGGTGCCTGAAGATGTGCGCCGCCGACGAGAGCCCCTGCGATCCGATCTCCTACAAGCTCGCGGACGGGCGCTGCGAGGGGATCGACGACGGCGGCTGGTAGGGCCGCCGCCCGTTCCGCGCCGCGCGAAAGGCCGCGCCTTTCCTTTGCGCCGAAACAGGCTATCATAATGAAAGCCTCTGTGGCGAAAACCGCCAGGGCGCGGTCGCGCATGACCGCGCCGGCGGCAGGGAGACGCGCATGGCCTATGCAATCAAGGTGAACGGCGTCGAGCGCATCGCCGACGTCGACGGCGACATCCCGCTTTTGTGGGTGTTGCGCGACGTGTTCGGACTGACCGGCACGAAATTCGGCTGCGGCGCGGCGCTGTGCGGCGCCTGCACCGTGCATCAGGACGGACAGCCGATCCGCTCCTGCGTCACCCCGGTCGAAAGCGTCGGGACGACCTCGATCACCACCATCGAGGCGATCGGCGAGACGCCCGCCGGCGCGAAGATCCAGAAGGCCTGGCTCGGGCTCGAGGTGCCGCAATGCGGCTATTGCCAGTCGGGCCAGATCATGTCGGCGGCGGCGCTCATCGCCGAAAACCCGAAGCCGACCGACGCCGACATCGACGACGCCATGAGCGGCAACATCTGCCGCTGCGGCACCTATGGCCGCATCCGCGCGGCGATCAAGGAGGCGGCCGGCGCCGTCAAGGGAGGCTGACCATGCTCGACCTCGACCAGACCGGCGCTCCGGCCCCGAGCCGCCGCCATCTTCTCAAGCTTTCGGCCGCCGCCGCGGGCGGGCTCGTCATCGGCTTCCGCATCCCCGGCGCGCAGGCGAAGGACGCCACGCCCGACGCCGGAGCGAGGGACGCGGAAGGCGCGTTCGAATTCGCGCCCAACGCCTTCCTGCGCATCGACCGCGAGGGCAGGGTCTCGATCCTCATGCCGCAGATCGAGATGGGGCAGGGGACGCACACCTCCCTGCCCATGCTCCTCGCCGAGGAGCTCGAAGTTCCGCTCGAGCGGGTCACGGTGCTCGAAGCCCCGCCGGACGACAAGCTTTACGCCAATCCGCTGATCGGCTTCCAGGTCACCGGCGGCTCGACCAGCGTGCGCGCCTTCTGGACGCCGCTGCGCACGGCGGGCGCCGCCGCGCGCGTGATGCTGACCGAGGCGGCGGCCGCCCGCTGGGGCGTCGATCCCTCGAGCGTGCGCGCCAGCGCCGGCGAGGCGATCCACGCGGAGACGGGCCGGCGCCTGCCCTATGGCGACCTCGTCGAGGCGGCGGCGCGGCGGCCCGTTCCCGAAAAGCCGCCGCTGAAGGACCCGAAGGATTTCACGCTCATCGGCAAGCCGGCGGCGCGGCTCGACACGCCGCAAAAGGTCAATGGCGCGGCCAAATTCGGCATCGACGTGCGTCTGCCGGGCATGGCCTACGCCGCGGTGTCCGCCTGTCCGGTTTTTGGCGGGACGCTGAAAAGCGTCGACGAATCCAAGGCGAAAGCCGTCAAGGGCGTGCGCCAGATCGTGCGCATGGACGACGCCGTCGCGGTCGTCGCCGACCATTACGGCGCGGCGCGGAAAGGGCTCGAGGCGCTGGTCGTCGAATGGGACGCGGGGCCGAACGCCCATTTCGGGCAGAAGGATCTCGTCGCGCAGATGAGCGAAGCCGCGGCGAAGGGCGAGGCCGTTCCCGGCGAAAAGGTTGGCGACGTCGACGTCGCGATGAAATCGGCGGCGCGAAAGATCGAGGCGGTCTATGAACTGCCCTTCCTCGCCCACGCCGCGATGGAGCCGATCAACGTCACGATCGACGCCCGCCCCGACGCCTGCGAGATTTTTGTCGGCACGCAGGTGATCTCGCGCGCGCAGGAGGCGGCCGCAAAGGCGCTCGGCCTGCCGCCCGAAAAGGTGAAGGTCCACAATCATCTGATCGGCGGCGCCTTCGGCCGGCGCCTCGACGTCGACTCGATCGTGCAGGCGGCGAACCTGGCGAAGCAGGTCAAGGGACCGCTGAAGATCGTCTGGTCGCGCGAGGAGGACGTGCAGCACGACGTCTACCGGCCTTATTATTACGACCGTCTTGCGGCCGGCCTCGACAAGGACGGCCGCGCCGTCGCCTTCAGCCATCGCGTCGTCGGCTCCTCGATCGTGGCGCGCTGGGCGCCGCCGCTGTTCAAGAACGGCCTCGACTTCGACGCCGTCGAAGGCGCCGCCGGCCCCTACGCCTTTGACAATCTGCTTGTCGATTACGTGCGTCATGAACCGCCCGCCGGCATGACCACGGGCTGGTGGCGCGGCGTCGGCTCGACGCATAACGCCTTCATGGTCGAAGGCTTCGTCGACGAACTCGCGGCGGCGGCGGGGGCGGATCCGGTCGACTACCGGCGCGCCCTGCTCGGCAAGTCGCCGCGCGCGCTCGCCGTGCTCAATCTCGCCGCCGAAAAATCCGGCTGGGGGAGCCCCCTGCCGAAAGGCGAAGGCCGCGGGGTCAGCGTCATCTTCGCCTTCGGCAGCTACCTCGCGCAGGTGGCCGAAGTGGCGGTGGCGCCCGACGGCTCGGTCAGGGTCAAGCGCGTCGTCTCGGCCTTCGACTGCGGCCGCAAGGTCAATCCTGACACGCTGCGCGCGCAGGTCGAGGGCGGGCTCCTGTTCGGCGTCGCCGCGGCGCTCTACGGCGAGATCACCCTCGCCGACGGACGCGTGGAGCAGTCGAATTTTAACGATTATCCCGTGCTCAGGATCAATGAGGCGCCCCTGATGGAGACCTATCTTGTCGAAAGCGAGGAAGCGCCGGGCGGGGCCGGCGAACCGGGGACCGCGGGAATCGCGCCGGCGGTCGTCAACGCCGTCTTCGCCGCCACCGGCAAACGGCTGCGCAAGCTGCCGATCGACGCGCAGGCGCTGAAATCGGCCTGAGATAAGGAGGCCGCGGGGCCGCGCAGGCGGCCCGGCGGCGCAGGAGGCCATGCGGCGCAAGAGTTTCGAGAGCGTGGACTGCCCCATCGCCCGCAGCCTCGAGCGCGTCGGCGAATGGTGGACCATGCTCATCCTGCGCGACGCGGCGAGCGGCGTGACCCGCTTCGACGCCTTCGAGGCGAGCCTCAAGATTGCGCCCAACATGCTGACCCGCCGGCTCTCGACGCTGGTCGCCGACGGGCTGCTCGAGCGCCGGCTCTATCAGGAGCGGCCGAAGCGCCATGAATATGTGCTGACCCCGCGCGGGCGCGATTTTTTTCCGGTGCTGCTCGCCCTGCTCGATTATGGCAACCGTCATTTCGCGCCGGAGGGCGCGGCGGTCGCGATCGTCGACGAGGAGACCGGCCGCGCGGTCGATCCCGTGCTGATCGACCGCGCCACCGGCGCGCCGCTCGCCGCCATGCAGCTGAAGCTCGCGCCGGGGCCCGCGGCGAGCGAAGCCTGCTGCGCCCGCTACGAGGCTTATGAGCGGCAGAAAGAGGAGCGGGCGCACAGGGCCGCGGCGCGCAAGGACGCCCGAAAAGGCGCGCGCGAGGCGACGAAAAAATCGACGGGCGAGGCCGGCTGAACGGCGGGCCCCGCGCGTGCCGCCCGCCCGCGCGTCAGGCTTGCGCGTCAAGATCCCAGATGAGCCGCGCCGCGCCCGTTCGCGGCGCGGCCGTCTCGACGCCGAAGCGGCGGACGCGGCCGAAGCCATGCGCGACGAGCGCATGCAGGAAAATGCCCGGCCCGCTCGAATAGACGCGCCACCCGCCTTCAAGCGCGATCTTGCCGGCGCGCAGCGCCTCCCAGTCGGCGCTCGCCGAGGCGCGATCGCGGAAGGCCGCGTCCGACGACGAGAAGAAGGCGTTGCGCTGGCGCGGCGCGGCGGCGGGAACGCGCGCCGCAGCGCAGACCGGATTGACCGCGGCGAGCGCCTCGAAGAAACGCTCCGTCTCGCCGCGCCGCGCCAGAAGCTCGGCGTAGCGCAGATGCTCATGCGTATACATGAGCCCGATCTCGCGGCCGAAGAAGCTCGCCGATTCGGCGCGGCGGAAGATTTTCTCGGGGCCGCCGCGATAGGCCACCGGCCGGTCGAGCAGCCGCGCCCCGTCGGGGTAGAGCAGATGTTCGCTGATGACCGTCATATGCGCGTCGGCCTCGCCGGGGTCGAGCAGGCCGGCGGCGATGGCGCGCTCGATGGCGAGCAGCGAATAGGACAGGCCGGTGCGCCGGTCCGAGGGGTGCAGCAGGAGCTCGGGCGCGGCGGCCTCGTCCGCGTCGAACAGGCCGTAGCCGGCGACGACGCCGTCGCGGATCAAAAGCGCGCGAAAATCGTCCCGCACGCCCGCGGCGAGGGCGCGCGGCCGCGCCGCTTCGGCGCTCCGGCCGGCGGCGTCGAGCGCCGCGGCGTAGCGTTCGAGCTGCTGGAACAGCAGGGCGACGGTCCATGCGGAGGTCATGCGCTCGCGCAGGGACGGGTCGGCGGGCTGGAGCGAATCGTTCCAGTCGCCCTCGCCATAGGCGATGAGCCGCGTGCCGGGAATGAAGCGCGCCTCGACCGCCGCCATGAGCCGTTCGAGATGGGCGCCGAGCGTGTCCTTGCGCGGCGAAAGCTCAAGGCTCTCGCGGTCGCGCCAGAACATCTCTTCGTCGAGAAAGGCGAAGTCGCCCGTCGCTTCGAGATAGTCGCAGACGGCCTTCAGCGGCCAGACGATCACGTCGCCATGGCTGACGCGGCCCTGCACCGCGCCATAGGGCGCGAGCATGAACCACTGCGGCCAGTCGGCCGTGTCCTCATATTGCTGGGCGAAGACGACGCGCAAAATCTCTTTGACCGGCGCGTCGTGGCGCAGGGCGAGCAGCAGCTCGACGGGGCCCTGGCACACGTCGCGCACGCCCCAGGCCGCGCCCGTATATTGTTCGAGCCCGCGCGGGACGCTGAGATGAATGAGCGCGTTCTGCACGAGCCAGGGCAGGACGGCGTCGAGCGCGTCGTCGCCCTCGACGCGCGCGCCGCGCGCGAGCGTTCTCCAGAAGCTTCGCGCCGGCTCGAGCGCCTGTTCGCGCGATGCGCCGCGCGCGTATTTGTCGGCGAGCCTTTCGGCCTCGCGCGCGCTTCTCATGGAGCCCGTGACCGCGAAGGAGAAGCCGTTCGTCGCGCGCGTGCGCAGCGCGACATGGCCGCCGCCGAAGACATGAGGATCGTCATGCAGCAGTTCTTCGCCGCCGATCGCCTCGATCTCGCCGGGCGTCGCGCTGACGATGTGGCACGCCGCCTGCGGATAGGCCGCGCCCCACAGAAAGTCGGGGTCGGGGCGCAGCGTGAAGCGCCTCGCTTCGGCGTCGGCCTCGATCCGGCCGGCGTGCTCATATTCGCGCTCGCCGAGCGCGAGCTGGCCGAAGACGAGAAAGCGCAAGGGCGCGCCTTCGGCCTCGACGCGGAAGATCATGGCCGGGTCCTCGCCCGCAGCCTCGGCCGAGACGACGATGCGGCCCCCCGCGAAAACATAGATCCAGCGGCAGTCGGAAAGCCCCATCTCGAACAGCGTCGGGACGGCGAGAAGCCGCCAGCGCCCGTCGATGAGGGCCATCATGCGAAGCCCGCTTCCGCGCGTCGCGTTGTAGGGGTCGCGCGAGACGGTGAAGATCTTGTGGAACGAGGTGTTGCCGATCGTGAGCTGCGCCGCGAAGACGCCATGCGCCCACGCCGTGGCGCAGAGCGTCGCGTCGTCTGGCAGCAGCGCCGCGCCGGTGCGCAGAATGGCGCCGTGGCGGCGCGTGACGTCAAGCTCCTTGCCCTGCGAAACCACATGCCGGTTGAGCGGGCCGTCGGGCGCAAAGAACGAGGCGGGCGCGTCGCCCGCGCCGGCCTCGACCTCGAAACGGCCCGGATAGGCGCGCGCGACGTCGTCAGCGCAGGGCGGCTCGGCCGCGAGAACGGGCGCCGTCTCGACGAGGCTGCGGCGCGGGGCGGCGAGCGCCGCGACGGCCGGCGGAGGCGGCCAGTCGACGGCGTCGATACGGGAGAGGCCGGCTTCGCTCGAGGCGCCCGGCTGGTCTGCGCCCGCAAGGCCGAACCAGCGCCAGCGCGCGGACTCCCCCGGCGCGAGACGGCGCGCCGGGGCGTAAAGCGCGACGCAGGCCATTTCGTGCTGCAGCCGCAGCGACGGGGGCAGTTCGCCGAAGGGCGAGGCGAAGCGCCCGCCGCCGCGTCCGCCGCTTCTTGCGCCGCCTCTTGCGCGGGGCCCGAAGATCTCCCTGCCGTCGGTCGAAAAGCCCGTCGCGCCGTCGAAGCAGCCGTGCATGACGAAGGGATGCGCGCCGTCCTGCGGCAGGTTCTGGCGGCAGGTCACGACCGGCCCGAAGGCCGGATGGGCGGCGATGAAATGATCGACATATTGCGAGGCGTAGGCCTCGTTGCTCATGAGGAAGCCGCGCGGGCCGAGGCCGACGTCCTGGATCAGCACGGCGTCGAGCGCGCGCGGCGCGCCGCCGCGATTTTCGACCTCGACTTCCCAGACCCAGGCGGCGGCGGCCGCGGCGAGCGCGAGGCTCGCGCGGAAGGAGACGCCATGCGCCTCGCCCTCCCAGACGAAGCCGCGCTCCCCGCCGCCAAAGCGCGCGGCGCCGGCGCCCGTCGCCTCGACCGGCGCCTCGCCCTCGACGCGCAGCACGATTCCGGCGAGCCCGCCCGCGACAGGCGAGCCGAGCAGCTGGTTGATCATGAAGCGGCGCGCGCCGGTTTCAAGCTCAAGCGCGAACAGCGCGCCGTTCGGCAGGCGCGAGACATGAAGGCCGCAGGCGTTCTTCGCGTGCAGGAGGCCAAGGTTCTGGTCGCGCGGCGTGGTCCATGCGCGTTTCGACATTGCGGCGCCCTCTGGTTTCGCCCGGCCCGGCGGGCGCGTCGGAATTTGGCGGGAAGATTGTGACAAAATGGCCTTGCTGAAGGTCTGGAGCCGGGCGCACTCTCGGACGCCGTCCCGGCGGCCGCGGACGGCTGTGGGAGAAACGCGCGGGCGCGTCCTTGGCGCCACGCGACAGAAAGGGGCTTCGATGTCGAATCACGTCTACAAAATCGTCGAGCTCGCGGGATCGTCGACCGAATCGATCGACGACGCGATCAGGGTCGCGGTCGAGCGCGCGAGCGCGTCGCTGCGCAATCTGCGCTGGTTCGAGGTGGTCGAGACGCGCGGCCATATCGACGGCGGCAAGGTGCGGCATTTCCAGGTGAAGCTCAAGGTCGGCTTCACGCTCGACGAAGACGGGGCGTGAGGGCGCGGCTTAAATCACGAGATCGGCGAGATGGTCGCGCGCGTAGGCTTCGAGCGCGCGCGGCGTTTCTCCGGTGAGCGTCTCGACGTCCTGCGTCACGCGCGCGCAAAAGCCCGCGCGCACGGGGATGAACATCGCCGCCATCATGCGCGCGTCGGCCTCGGGCGTCCCGAAGCCGCGCAGCAGCGCGACGAAGGCCTCGCCCTCGACCGGCGTATAGAGAAGGGTCCGGCCGAGCGCCCTGCCGAGGATGGCGAGGGCCTCGGCGTAGCCGAGCGCCTGCGGCCCGGTCAGATCGAAGGCCTCGCCCCTGAGGCCGCGCGTGGTGAGCAGGCTCGCGGCGCTGGCGGCGACGTCGCGCGTGTCGACGAAGCTCGTTTTGCCGTCGCCCGCGGGCAGGGCGAGCTGGCCAAACAGCAGCGCCGGCTTCCAGAACACATGAAAATTGTCGGAAAACCAGTTCGGCCGCACGACCGCATGGGGCGCGCCCGAGGCCGCAAGAACGCGCTCGATGCGGCGATAGGGCAATTCATCGTCGGCGTCGACGCCGAAGGCCGACATCAGCACGACGCCGACGCCGCGCTCGGCGGCGGCCGATATGACGGGCGTCAGCAGCTTCTCGACCTCGACCGTCCCGGTCGGCGCCATGACGAAGGCGCGGTCGACGCCTTCAAAGGCGGCGGCGAAGGTCGAGGGGTCGGCAAGATCGAAACGGACGGCGCGCGCGCCCCCGACCGGCCGCGCCGTGCGCGAGGCGGCCTTCACGCTTTCGCCGCGCGCGACGAGCGCCGCCGTCAGCGGGCGTCCGACATGGCCGGTCGCTCCGAGCACGAGAATCTGGCCGGCCATTCCGGTCTCTCCGTCTTGCGTCAGGCCGCCGGGCGCGCCTTCTCAAGCGCGTTCGGACTTCATCGCGTCGCGAACGCGCTCTAACATTTTGTTCTTACGCATTTTCTTAAGGTAAAAGTCTGCGACTTCCACTGAAAATGCCCTAGCCGAGTTCGGCTTCGATCGCCGCGACGATTTCGGGCGCCTCGGGCGCCGTGCGCGAGCCGAAGCTCGCCCTCAGCGTCCCGTCGCGGCCGATGAGATATTTGTGGAAGTTCCATTTGGGCGCGGCCGCCTCGCCGGCTTCGGCGACGATGGCGCGGTAGAGCGGATGGGCGCCCTCGCCCGACACTTTTTCTTTCGAGGCGAGCGGAAAATCGACCGCAAAGCGCGTCTCGCAGAAGGTCTTGATCTCGGCTTCGGAGCCGGGCTCCTGGCCGCCGAAGTCGTTCGAGGGCACGCCGAGCACGACGAGCCCGCGCGCGCCATAGGTTTTATAAAGCTGCTCCAGCCCGTCATATTGCGGGGTCAGGCCGCAGGCCGAGGCGGTGTTGACGAGAAGCACGGCCTGGCCGCGGAAAGCGTCGAGCGGCAGATCCGCGCCGTCGATGGTCCTGAGCGAAAAATCATACGCGTTCATCGCCGCCTCATGAGTCGCTGGCCGGCGGATGATAAGCCGCGGCGCTTCGGACGCAAGCGGCTCAGGCCCGCTTCAGATCTCGAAGTCGACGATCTCGCTCACGCATTCGAGCGCGGCGCGGATCTCCTCGGCGAGGCCCCAGCTGCGCGGATCGGCGCGCTTGCGCGGCGCGGTCGGGGTCTCGAACGTTCCCTGCACGCGCGCCGGCGCGCCGGCGAGCACGATCACGCGGTCGGCGAGATAGATCGCCTCGTCGATGTCATGGGTCACGAACAGGATCGACTTGTGGGTCGCCTCGCGCAGGCGCAGCAGCTCGTCCTGAAGGTCGGCCCGCGTGATGGCGTCGAGCGCGCCGAAAGGTTCGTCCATGAGCAGCAGGTCCGGCTCGACGGCGAGCGCGCGGGCGAGGCCGACGCGCTGGCGCTGGCCGCCCGAAAGCTGGTGCGGATAGCGCCGCGCCTGCGGGCTGAGCCCGACGAGGTCGAGCGCGGCGGCGACGCGCGCCTCGATCTCGCGGCGCGCGAGGCCGAGCCCTTCGAGCCCGAAGGCGACGTTGCCGGCGACGCGCCGCCACGGCAGCAGCTTGGCGTCCTGGAAGACGAGCGCCATGCGGCGGCGCCCCGGCCGGTCGGGAATGTCGACGAGCGCTTCGCCGGCGCTCGGCGGCGCGAGCCCCATGAGCACGCGCAGCAGCGTCGACTTGCCGACGCCCGACGGCCCGAGCAGGGCGACGAATTCGCCGCGCTCGATCGAGAGGTCGCAGTTTTCGAGGATGCGCGTGCGCCCTGCGCCCTCGCCATAGGCGAGCGCGACGCCGCGCAATTGCGCTATGGGAGCCATGCGGTGAGCCTCCTGCGGGCCAGAAGGAACAGCATGTCGGTGACGGCGTAGAGCAGCGCCATGGTCAGCATGTAGACCACCACCACGTCGGTGGCGAGCAGGCTCGCCGCCTGCATCATGCGCGCGCCGACGCCCGGCACGCCGAACAGCTCGGCGGCGACGACCGACATCCACGCCTGGCCGAGCCCGGTGCGCACGCCAGCAAGCACGCCCGGCGTCGAGGCCGGCAGGGCGATCTTGAACAGCCGGCCGAAAAAGCCGCCATGGCCGAAGGCGCGCGCGACCTCCATCAGGTCGGGGCCGATCGCCTGCACCGCGCCGAAGGCGGCGTAAAAATTGATCCAGAACACGGCGATGGCGATGACGAAGGCCGCCGCCGCCGGGGTGAGGCCGAACCAGAGAATGGCGAAGGGCACCCAGGCGAGGCCGGGAATCGGCCGCAGCAGGCGCACCACGCCCGAAAACAGCGCCTCGACCGAAGGCGCGACGCCGCAGACGAGGCCGAAGGCGACGCCGAAAAAGGAGCCGAAGAAGACGCCGACGAGGTAATGCGACAGGCTGTTCCTGACCGCCGCGAGCCAGAAGCCGCCCGAAATCTCGTCGGCGAAGGCCTGCGGGATCTGGCTCGGCAGCGGGATCAGCGCGGTCATGGCCGGACTGATCCGCCCGGCCGCCTCCCACAGGCCGAAGAACAGCGCGAGGCCAAGCAGCGCGAGAAGATGAGGCCGCAGCGCGCCGGGCCGGATCAGGCGCCGGCCGGCGCCGGCCGCTGGAGCCTGCGCCAAGCTCATGGCTTGATCCTCATGGCGCGACGCGCCTGTAGAGGTCGAGGTCGAACAGCTCGGCGACCGGCGTCGCCCTGCGCACCACGCCGAGCTTGACCTGGAAGTCCTGCAGCTTTGCCACCGAATCGACGATCCGCGCCGGATCGGCGACGAAGGTTCCGCGCGAGCCCTTGAGGGCCGATTTGATCTGCGCCTCAGTGAGCAGGCCCGAGCCCAGCGCCGCGAGAATATGCGGCGCGGCCCTGTCGGGCTCGTTCTTCAAAAACGCCGTCGCGCGGATATGGAGCTTCAGGAGCTTTGCGCCGACGCCCGAGTCGATCAGCGCCTGCGGCTTGTAGAAGGCGAGCGCCGAGCCCGGCTGGTCGGGCATGAACTGATGGCCGTCGACGAGGATCTTGGCGTCCTTGACGCGGTCGAGCGCCACGGTCACGGCCGGCTCGCGCAGCACGGCGGCGTCGACGGAGCTCGCCAGAAAGGCCTGTTGCGCGGCGTCGATGTCGATGCTCGCGATGTCGACGCTTGCGGCGTCGACGCCCGTCTGTTCGAGCCAGTAGCGCAGCAGCGTGTCGGGCACGGAGCCCGCCGGCTGGGCGGCGAGCTTGGGCTTGCGCCCCTGCGCCTTCGTGAAGGCGGCGAAGGCGGCCTTCATGTCGCCGCCGGAGGCTTTCGCCGCCTCGACGAGCGCGCCGCGCCCGACGAGCTGGAGCTCCTCGATCGCGCCCGCCGCGACCACCTTGACGTCGACGCCCTTCGACCGCGCGACGAGCAGCGGCAGCACGCCGGCGAGATAGGCGTCGAGCTGGCCCGCGGCCAGCGCCTGCATCGCCTGCGGCCCCGAGCCGAAGCGGACGAGGTCGAGATCGAGCCCCTCGGCCTTCGCCCAGCCCTCGCCCTCGATGACGAACAGCTGCGACGAGCCGAGCACCGGGATGTAGCCGATCTTGATTTTGGTTTCGGCGGCGGCGGGCACGACGGCGGCGGGCAGGGCGGCGCAGGCCAAAGCCGCCGCCGCCGCGAAGGCCGCGTCGCGCCGTGTCAGTCGGAAAAAGCTCATCGGTCCCTCGCGTGCGGGCGCCCGAGCGGCCGGACGCAGGCTCCGGCTCTTATTTTAGCATATAAAACAAGTCAACTTTTCTGCGGAACCTCGGCCGCGGCCTCGACCTTCATGCCGTTCGCGGCGTTGGCCGGCGGGCTCAGGATGATGCGCTCGCCGGTTTTGAGGCCGGCGCGCACGTCGAGCGTCGCGCCATTGTCCTGGGCGACGTCGATCTTGCGCAGCTCGACCGTCCCGTCGTCGCGGATCACCGCGACCTGCAGCCCGTCCTTGCCGAAGATCACCGCCTGCGACGGCACCACGACGACCGAATAGGGGCGCGGCGCGGACAGTTCGACGAGGCTGTAGAGGCCGGGGCTCAAAATCCCGTCGGCGTTGTCGACGTCGATCTCGACGAGCAGGGTGCGCGTGCCGGGCGAGAGCGCGGCGGCGTTGCGCGCCACCCGGCCGGCGAAGACGCGGCCCGGCAGCTCGGCGACCGTGATCTTCGCGGGGTCGCCGTCCTTGAGGCCGAAGGCGGCGGATTGGGGCGCGAACACCTGCACGCGCAGCTTGTCGGCCCGCGCCAGCTGGAACAGCGGCGTGCCGCTCGCGGCGTCGGCCGTGACCAGGCTGCCGACGTCGATCAGGCGGTTGGTGACGACCCCGTCGAAGGGCGCGACGATCTGCTTGAATTCCGTCAACTGGCGCAGCCGGTTCACGGCCGCCTCCTGCGCCGCGACATTGGCCTTGGCGACGGCGACCTGGGCGACGCGCGATTCGAGCGTCAGCCGGTCGGTGTCGCCCTGCTGCTCGCTCGACCAGCCCTTGGCGACGAGGCGCGCCGTGCGCTGGTCGGTGAGCTTGCCGAGGTCGGCCGAGGCTTCGGCCTGCCGCACCGCCGCCTGGTTCTGGAGCAGCTGCGCCTTCGCCTGTTCGAGCTGGTGGTCGAGCTCGGGCGCGGCGATCACCGCCAGCACGTCGCCCTTCTTCACCTTTGAGCCGATGTCGACGCGCCGCTCGGCGATATAGCCGGTGGCGCGGGCATAGATGGTGGCGCTCTCGAACGGCGCCATATTGCCGGTGAGCAGCAGCTTGCGGGGCGCGGCGACCTCGGTCATCGTCGCCGCGCGCACGGTCGGGACGAGCGCCCGGCGCTCTTCGACCGCGGCGGCGGCGAGGCCGCTCCGGCTGGCGCGCGAGGCGGCGCCGACGGCGACGAGCCCGCCGACGGCGACGAGCGCGAAAGCGCCGAGAAGAAACGCGAGGCGGCGCCGGCTTTTTTCCTGGCGCGCGGTCTCGCAGAGCCCCGGGTCGGGCTGGCGCGCGTGGCCATGGTCCGTCTTGAAGCCGTCTTTGGGGGGAGCGCTGTTCATGACGCCGATCCTTGGGCGGCGGCGGCCGCGTGCGGGCCGGAGGCCTCGGCCGTCTCGCCCTGCGGCTCGACATGCTCGAAACGTCCGAAGAAGGAATACAGGAAGGGAACGAACAGCAGCGTGGTCAGGGTTCCGACCGCGACGCCGCCGATCACCGAGCGCGCGAGCACGGCGTTCTGCTCCGCGCCCGGGCCGCCGATCGCCATCGGCGCCATGCCGACGATCATCGCCGCCGCCGTCATCAGCACCGGGCGCAGCCTTGTCTCGCCGGCGAGCAGGGCGGCGTCATGCGCGCTCATGCCGAGCTGGCGCTGCTCGCGCGCGAAGGTGACGAGCAGGATCGAATTGGCCGAGGCGACGCCGATCGCCATGATCGCCCCCATCAGCGACGGCACGCTGAAGCTCGTGCCGGTGACATAGAGCATCAGCACGATGCCCGCCCCCGCGCCCGGCAGCGCGCAGATGACCGCGAGCGGATCGACGAAGCTCTGATAGTTCACCACCATCAACATATAGACGAACACCGCGGCGAACAGCAGGCCGAGCGTCAGATTGCCGAAGGCCGACTCCATGCTCTCGATCTGGCCGCGCAGCACGATGCGGTTGCCGGGCGTGAGCTCGGGCGAAAGCTCGGCGACGAGCTTTTTGAGGTCGGCCGCCGCCGAGCCGAGGTCGCGCCGCTGCACGCTGGCGTAGACGTCATAGACCGGCTGGATGTTCGAATGGGCGTAGACGGACTGCACCGAGCGGCGCTCCGCCGAGGCGATGTTGCCGAGCAGCGTCGGCACCGGCGTGCCGCTCGCGTCGACGCTGGCGGCGAGCGGCGTGTTGTCGAGCTGGTTCTTGGTGGCGATGCGGTATTCGGGCGTCTGCGCCGGCATGTAGTAGGGGATGCCGGTCCTGGGGTCCGACCAGAAGTTGGGCGAGACCTGCGCCGAGGACGACAGCGAGATGTTCAGGCTGTTCGCCGCCTGCTGCATGTTGAGGCCGAGCTGCTGCGCGCGCGTGCGGTCGATCGTGTAATAGAGCTGCGGCGCGTCGAGCTCCTGCTGGACATGCACGTCGGCGAAGCCCGGAAGCTCGTTCATGCGCTGCGCGAAAAGCTTCGCCACGCGCTTGTTGTTCTCGCGGTCGCGGCCCTGGATCTGGACGTCGATCTGGGTCGGCACGCCGAAGTTCAGAACCTGCGTCACGAGGTCGGCCGGCTGGAAGTAGAAGATCACGTCGGGGAAGGCCTTCGGCAGTTCGGCGCGCAGCAGGGCGACGATCTCCTCGGTCGGCCTGTGGCCCTCGCCGAGTTCGAGCTGGATCACGCCGTCGTTGACGCCGATCGCGCTGCCGTCGGTGAAGGCGAGATTGTAGACGCGCGCCGGCAGGCCGATGTTGTCGAGCGTGAGCTTCAGCTCATGCGGCGGCAGCAGGGCGCGGATCTTGTCCTCGACGTCCTGGAAGATCTGCTCGGTGCGCTCGATGCGGGTGCGCGCCGGCGCCCGCACATGCAGCTGGATCAGGCCCGAATCGACCTGGGGGAAGAAGTCGCGGCCGACGTCGAGCGCGAGCGCGCCGGCGCCAAGGACGACGGCGAGCGCGACGAGCGGCGTCGCGATCCTGCGCCGCAGGACGCCGGCGAGCAGCCAGGCGTAATAGCTGCGGAAGCGGTCGAAACCGGCGTTGAAGCGGTCGTGAAATCGCGTCAGCCAGTCCTTTTCGCCGCTGTGGCGCTGCGCGTGCTCCTTGCGCACGAGCAGCGAGATCATGATCGGGGTCAGCGTGCGCGAGATGCCGTAGGAGGCGAGCATGGCGAACACCACCGCCATGGCGAGCGGGGAGAACAGATAGCGCGCGGCTCCCTGCAAAAAGAACACGGCGACGAACACGCAGCAGATGGCGAGCGTCGAGATCAGCGTCGGCACGGCGATGCCGGCCGCGCCCTCGAGCACCGCCGTGTCGAAGTCCTCGCCCTCCTCGAGCAGCCGGTGGGTGTTCTCGATGGTCACCGTCGAATCGTCGACGAGGATGCCGACGGCGAGGGCGAGGCCGCCGAGCGTCATGGTGTTGATGGTCTGGCCGAGCGCCGAAAGGACCGCGATCGAGGTCAGGATCGACAGCGGGATCGACACCATGACGACGAGCGTCGAGCGCCATGAGCCGAGGAACAGGAGGATCATCGCGGCGGTGAGCCCGGCCGCGATCGCGCCCTCGTGCAGCACGGCCTCGATCGCGTGCTCGACGAAGGTCGACTGGTCGAACAGGAGCTTGATCTCCATGCCGGGCGGGGCGGCCTTCTGGATCTCGGGCAGGGCCGCCTTGACCCTGTTCACGACGTCGAGCGTCGAGGCGTTGCCGTTCTTGATGATGGTCAGCAGCACCGAGCGCTTGCCCTCCGCGCGCACGATGTTCTGCTGCACGGCCCAGCCGTCGCGCACATGGGCGACGTCGGATAAAAACACCGTCGCCCCGCCGTCCTTCTTGACCGGAATGTGGTTCAGGTCCTCGATCGAGGGCGCGGAGGCGTTGACCTTGACGATGAACTGCTGGTCGCCGAGCTTGACGTCGCCGGACGGCAGGGTGAGGCTCTGCGCGTTGACGGCGCGCAGCACGTCGTCGGGCGTGAGGCCGCGCGCGCTGAGCGCGTCGGGGTCGAGGTCGACCATGATCTGGCGGTACTTGCCGCCATAGGGCGTCGGCAGGGTGATGCCCGCAATGGGCGCGAGCGCCTGGCGCATCTGGTAGATGCCGTAGTCATAAAGCTGCTGCTCGTTGAGCCTGTCGGAGCTCAGCGAGAGCTGCAGCACGGGCGCCGAGGAGGCGTTGAACTGCACCACGATCGGCGGGTTGATGCCCGGCGGCATCAGCGCCCTGATCGAGTTTGACGCCGAAACCACCTGGGCGATGGCGAGGTCGACGTTCACATTGGGCTGGAAATAGATCTTCTCGACCGCGATCCCGGCCAGCGTCTGGCTCTCGATGTTGCGGATGTCGTTGACGTTGGAGCTGATCGAATATTCGCTATAGGTCGTGACCCGCGCCTCCATCTCGTCGGGCGTCAGGCCGGCGTATTGCCAGATGACGGTGACGACCGGGATGTTGACGTTGGGGAAGATGTCCTTCGGCGTCGTCAGGATCGCCGCCCCGCCGAGGAACAGCATCATCAGCGCCAGCACATAGAAGGTGTGGCGAAAACGCAGGGCGAAGGCGACGAGGCCCATGGCGGCTCCAGACCGTCGCGGCGCCCGGGAGCCGGCGCGCGCGGAAGAAAAGGCGGACGATTGGGCCCTGCGCCCCGCGCCCGGCCGAACGGCGAAGGCGGCCGGCCTCAGGCGAAGGGCATGGATTTTACGACAAGGCGGCGTACTGTATGGTACAGTACGCAACGCCGGACCGTCCATCCCGGATCGCTCAACTTTGAATGATGACCGCGCGGAACCCGCCCGCCGAACCCGCCTTTCCGCTTGACGACCCCGCGCCGGCGCGCGGCGGGGCGCGGCTCGCCGCCCGGCGCGCCGCCTTTCTCGCCGCCGCGCGCGCGGCCTTCGAGGAAAAAGGCTTCGCCGCGACCACGATCGAGGACGTGATCTCGCGCTCGGGCGGCTCGCGCCAGACCCTTTACGCGCTTTTCGGCGACAAGCAGGGCCTGTTCGAGGCGCTGGTCACGGAGATCTGCGAGACCATGCTCGTCGGCATGGCGCCGCAGGACCTCGAGCTCCTGCCGCTCGAGGAGGCGCTGGCCTTTTTCAGCGAACGCTATCTCGCCGCCGTCACCTCGCCCAAGGCGCTGGCGCTGCGCCGGCTGCTGATCGCCGAAAGCGCGCGCATCCCGGCGCTCGCCGAGCGCTACTGGGCGCGCGGCCCGGCCCGCACCCACGCCTTTCTTTCAGCCTTCATGGAGCGCCGGCGCGCCGGCGGCGAGCTCGCCGTGGGGGACGCCGGCGCGGCGGCCGCCCATTTCCTCGACATGCTGGCGGGCGGCGTGCGCCAGCAGTGCCTCATTGGCCTCAGGCCCCCGCCCGGGCCTGAGGAACGGCGCGCCCTCGCCCGCGCCGCGATCGCCCTGTTCCTGAACGGCGCGGCGCCGCGCCCGGCCTGAAAGCCGCCGCGCGCGGCGGCCGCCCCGGGGGGCGCGCAGATTTTGCGTCGCGTTCGTGCGAAACCGCTCCATTTTCGTTTTCGCTTCCCCTAAAAGGCGTAGGCTGCGCAAAGCGAATCCGACGCGCGGATGTCGAAGGGGCGACCGAAATATGTATCTCAAGAAGGCTCTTACTCTCGCCGACGCCAAAGCCATCGCCGCCGCGGCGGAGGCCGAGGCGCAGAAGAACGAATGGCGCGTGACCATCGCCATTCTCGACGAGGGCGGCAATCTTCTCTATCTGCAGCGCGCCGACGAGGCGCCGCCCGGCTCGATCGTCGTCTCGCAGGAGAAGGCGCGCACCGCCTTCCTGTTCAAGCGCCCGACCAAGGGCATCGAGGAGGCGGTCGCGGGCGGGCGGCTCGTCATGATGTCGCTGCCCGGCGCGACCCCGATCGAAGGCGGCCTGCCGCTGTTCAACCAGGGCTCGATCGTCGGGGCCATCGGCGTCTCGGGCGTGCAGTCGCCGCAGGACGCGCAGATCGCCTACGCCGGCGCGGCGGTCGCCGCCGAGCTCTGAGCGGCGCCATGGGCCGGCGGGCCGGGGGGACGCCAGGATGGAGACGACGCTTTCGAGCCTTCCCAGCCTTGGCGACCTTGCCGGCCAGTCCTCCTTCGCGGTCCTCTGCGCGGCTTTTATCCTTGGCTGCGGCGGGGCCGCGATCCTGCTCCTGCGGCGCGACGCGCCGGTGCGCCTCGCCGGCCGCATCGCGATGTTTGCGGCCTTCACCCTGCTTCTGCTCGGCCATGGCGTCACGCCCTATGAGCCGAACCTGTCCGCGCTTCGCCCGGCGCAGCGGCTTGGCGTCTATGTCGTGTCGGCGCTGTGGTGGGTCAGCCTCGCCCGCTGCGTCACCGGCGCCGCCGAGGTCTTCGTCATCTTCGAGCGCAAGCCGCGCGAAAGCCGCCTGTTCCGGCAGCTGATCGGCGTCCTCGTCTATCTCTGCGTCGTCGTCGCCATTCTCGGGCAATTGTTCGAGGTCCCGGTCGGCGCGGTGTTCGCGACCTCGGGGGCGGTCGCGATCATCCTCGGCCTCGCCCTGCAGAGCACGCTGTCCGACGTCTTCTCGGGCGTCGCCATCGGTCTTGGAGGCGCCTACCGCATCGGCGACTGGATCGCGCTCGACAATGGCGTCGAGGGCAAGGTCGTCGAGACCAACTGGCAGAACGTGCATCTGCTCACCGGAACGCATGACCTCGCGATCGTTCCGAACAGCGTCATGGCCAAGGCGCGCATCGTCAACCAGAGCTGGCCCGAGTCCGCGCGCGACGCCAAGCTCGTGGCGCGGCTGCGCCCGACCCTCCCCCCCGACGACGTCGTCGACATGGCGCGCGACGCGCTCGCGAGCTGCAACCTGATCCTGCATGATCCGGCGCCCGGCGTGGTGATCAGGTCGCTGAGCGCGACCGCGATCGAGCTCGAACTCAAGGGCCGGGCGCCCGACCGCACGCAGGTCGACGCCGCCCGCAACGAGATGTTCGACCATCTCTACCGCCATGTCGCGGCGGCGGGGCTGCGCTTCGCGCCCGAGGCCGGCGACGCCGCCCCGCCGCACGAGGCCGACGTCGCCGTCGACGCGGCGCGGCGGCTCGCCGGAAATCTGCCGCTGTTCGCCTCGCTGGCGCTCGAGGACCGCGCCGCCCTCGCCGCCAAGATGCGCCGGCGCGAATATGCGCCGGGCGACGAGGTGATCGGCCGCGGCGTCGTCGCCGACGCGCTCGGCGTGGTGCTGACCGGCGCCGTGGCCGTGATCGAGGGGCGCGACGGGCGCGAGCATGAGCTTGTGCGTCTCGGCTCCGGCGATTATTTCGGGGAGGACGGGCTTTTGCTCGGCGAGCCGCAGCATGGCGCGCTGCGCGCCGTGACCCGCGCGATCGTCTATGAGATCGGGGCCGAGGATCTCGCCCCGATCCTGCGCGAGCGGCCGGAGCTGTCGCGCGTTCTGGGCGAAGCTCTGGCGCGGCATCGCGCGATGCGGCAGAACGACGAGAGCGCCGCGGCCAGGCGCCGCTCCGAACATTCGGCGCGGCGCTTTTCCGACCGCATCAGGCAGCTTTTCGCGCTCGACCTCACCGACGCGCGCTGAAGGCGGGGCGCAAGGCTGGGAGGGCGCGGATGAAGGCCATGCTGTTCGAGGGCGTCGGGCGCCCGCTCGAAATGCGCGAGATCGACACCCCGACGCCCGGCCCGGGCGAGGTCCGCGTCAAGGTCTCGGCCTGCGCCGTCTGCCGCACCGACCTGCATGTGATCGACGGCGAGCTCGACCATCCCAAGCTGCCGCTCGTGCTCGGCCATGAGATCGTCGGGCGGATCGACGCGCTCGGCGAGGGCGTGTCGGGCTTCAGGGCCGGCGACAGGGTCGGCGTGCCGTGGCTCGGCTGGACCTGCGGCGAATGCCGCTTCTGCCGCTGCGGCCGCGAGAACCTGTGCGAAAAGGCGCGGTTCACCGGCTATGACGTCGACGGCGGCTATGCGCAATTCGCGCTCGCCGACGCGCGCTATGTCTTCCCGCTGCCCGAATTCTATTCCGACGCCGAGGCCGCGCCGCTGCTCTGCGCCGGGCTGATCGGCTACCGCACGCTGCGCCTCGCCTTCGAGGCCGAGCCCGACCTTGTGGGCGAGGGGCGCCGGCTCGGCATTTATGGCTTCGGCGCGGCGGCGCATATCGTCGCCCAGGCGGCGCGCCATCTCGGCTTCGAGATCTACGCCTTCTCGCGGCCGGGCGACGACGCGGCGCAGGCCTTCGCGCGCGCCTGCGGCGCGGTCTGGGCCGGACAGTACGCAGCCTGCGCCAAAACCCTTGACGCGGCGCTGATCTTCGCCCCCGTCGGCGCGCTCGTCCCGACCGCGCTCAAGGCGGTCGCGCGCGGCGGCTGCGTGTGCTGCGGCGGCATCCACATGAGCGACATCCCGGCCTTTCCCTACGCCGATCTCTGGGAGGAGCGCGTGATCCGCTCGGTCGCCAATCTGACGCGCCGCGACGCCGATAGAGTTTCTGGCGCTGGCCCTGAAGGTTCCGACGCGCGCCGAGACGGTGCTGTACCGGCTCGAGGAGGCCAACGAGGCGCTCGACGATTTCTGCGGCAGGGCTGGTTTCCGGCGCGGGCATTTTCTTTACGCAGCTTTGATTTGCGCCGCGCGCGCTTGTTTAACGCTCCATCTCTTAACCAGCCGCCGGCAAAACATCAGCGCGCCGCGCCTTCGAGACGCAAGCCATGAGCCTTTCCGAGATCATTCGCCTCGTTCTCCAGAACGTCGCGCCCATCCTGTTCGTCATCGCCCTCGTCGTCGCGGGCTTCGACCGCGGCAAGCCGGTCGCCGACCGGCTCCTGTCCTGGCTTCTGCTGCTGCCGATCGGCCTCGGCGGGCTGTGGAGCGCCTATTTCCACCTGTTCCAGCCGGAGCTCGCCGCCCGCGCCATCGGCTGGATCGACAGCCCGTTCCAGTTCGAGGTGGGCATGGCCGACCTCGCCATCGGGCTTGCCGGCTGCTTCGGCTTTTTCGCGAGCTTCGGCTTTCGCGCCGCCGTGACGCTGATCACGGCGGTGTTCCTGCTCGGCGACGGCGTCGGCCATGCGCGGCAGATGATCGTCGCGCGCAATTTCGCGGTCGACAACGCCGGCCCGGTGTTCTGGTTCGACCTGATCCTGCCGGTCCTGGCCCTCGCCGCGCTGTTTTTTTCGCGCAAATCGAGGAAGTAGGGGCGGCTATCGCCCCGAATATTCGGGGATCTGCTGGCGCTTGCCGAAGATGAACTGCTGCGGGTTCTGCTCGATCGAGCGGATCGCCTGCGACAGGAGCCGAGCGTGCGCCGCCCGTCGGCGGCGAGCGCCTGATATTCGCGCAGGCCCTGGTTCGAGAAGCGCGAGAGATTGCCGCCGATGTCCTTCCAGCTGCGGTTGACGTTGTCGGCGAGCTGGCGCACCGAGGCCGCCGCCTCGGCGACCTGGGCGAAGGCGCCCTTGTTGTCGCCGGTCGCGAGGAAGCCGTTGAGATTGGTCAGCACGCTGTCGACCTTGTCGGCGGCGGCGTTGAGCTTGGCCGAAAGCTCGCCGAAATTGGCGACGATCGCCTTGACCTCCTTGGGGTCGACCGCCTTGACCACGGCGTCGGCGTCGCCGGCGAGCGATTCGAGCCGCGCGGTCAAAGGTTTGATCGCCCGCCCGACCTCGCTCATCGTGCCGAGGAAATCATTGAGCCCTTCGGAATTGGCGGCGAGCGCGTCGGTGAATTTCTGAAGATTGTGGATCGAGGTGGTGATCGAGCCCGAATTGGCGTCGAGCACCTTGTTGGTGCGGTCGAGAAATTCGCTCGCCTGGCCGGCGATGCGCCGCGCGCTGGCGATCAGGTCCTGGAACTCCGAGGGCTCGGCGACGATCACCGGCGGGCCCCCCTTCGGCGGCGGCTTGAGGGCCGGGGCGCTCTCCGATCCGCCCGAAAGCGCGATGTTGGCGACGCCGGTCAGGCCGGTGGTTTCGAGCCGCGCCTTGGTGTCCGTGCGGATCGGCGTGTCGGCGTCGATCTCGATCAGGGCGTAGACCTTGCCGGGGCTCTCGGGCTCGAAGTCGATCTTGGTGACCGAGCCGACGCGAACCCCGTTGAACAGCACGCCGGCGCCTTTCGAGAGGCCCGAGACCGAGCCCGTGAACACCACTTTATAGACGCTGCGCGCCGCGCCCTGGTCGCCGCTCGCAAACCACAGCACGAAGCCGAAGGCCGAGGCGATCACCGCCACGACGAAGGCGCCGATCAGGGCGTAATTGGCGCGTGTCTCCATTTCGTCCTTCGCTCGTTGCGCGCGCCTTGCGGCGCCTTGTCCTTGCCGCTTGCGCGTCTTGCGGAGTCAGCGCTCGCCCGCAGCTTCGGCGCGGTCCGCAGCCTTCGGCGCGGACCGCGGCGCGCCAGCCGGGGGTCGAGCTGGCGCGCCCGCTTGCCGTGGAAATAGGCGCGCAGCCACGGATGGTCCGACGCCAGCATGTCGTCGATCGCGCCGGTCGCGATCACCCTGCGGTCGGCGAGCGCGGCGATGCGGTCGCAGATCGAATAGAGGCTGTCGAGGTCATGGGTCACCATGAACACCGTCAGGCCCAGCGTTTTTTGCAGCGTCGCGATGAGATCGTCAAATTCGGCGGCGCCGATCGGGTCGAGGCCCGAGGTCGGCTCGTCGAGGAACAGGAGCTCCGGGTCGAGCGCCAGCGCGCGGGCCAGCGCCGCGCGCTTGACCATGCCGCCCGAAAGCTCGGAGGGAAATTTGTCGGCCGCGTCGAGGGCGAGGCCGACGAGCTCGATCTTGAGCATGGCGAGGTCGTCGGCGAGGCGGGCCGAGAGCTTCAGATGCTCGCGCATCGGCGCCTTCACGTTCTGCTTGACGGTCAGCGACGAGAACAGCGCGCCGCCCTGGAACATGACGCCGGTGCGCTGCTCGAGCGCCAGGAACGCGTCATGCGAGATCCTGTCGAGATCCTCGCCAAACAGCTCGATCGTGCCGGCGCGCTTGGGGATGAGGCCTAGAATGGTGCGCGTCAGCACCGATTTGCCCTGGCCCGAGCCGCCGACGAAGCCCATCACCTCGCCGCGCCTGACGTCGAGGTCGAGCCCGTCGAGCACCAGCCTGTCGCCGAAGCCGACTTTCAGGCCGCGCACGCGGATCGCGATCTCGGGCGCGGCCGCGCGCGGCGCGTGCTGTTTGCCGCCGCGGCGGAGCGAGAAGGAAGGAGCCGCATCGGAGCCGCCTAGAATTTGATCGCGGCGAAAAACACCGCGAAGAAGCCGTCGAGCACGATGACCATGAAGATCGACTTGACCACGGAGGCCGTGACCTGGCGCCCGAGCGATTCCGCCGAGCCCTCGACCGCCATGCCCTCCATGCAGGCGATGAGGCCGATGATGAGCCCCATGAACAGGGCCTTGATGAGGCCGGAGAAAAACGTGCGCGGCGCGATCGAGTCCGGCAGCATGGCGAGGAAGCTCCCGGGCGAGATGTCGCCATAGACCCAGGCGACCAGAATGCCGCCGGCGAGCGCCGACATGTCGGCGATGAAGGTCAGGAGCGGCAGGGCGATGACCAGCGCGAGCAGGCGCGGCGCGATCAGCACGTCGACCGGGCGCAGGCCCATCACCACCAGCGCGTCGATCTCCTCGCGCATCTTCATCGAGCCGAGTTCGGCGGTGATCGCCGAGCCCGAGCGGCCGGCGATCATGATCGAGGTCAAGAGCACGCCAAGCTCGCGCAGGATCAGGATGCCGAGCAGGTCGATGACGAGGATCTTGGCGCCGAAGCGCTGCAGCTGGAAGATGCCCTGCTGCGCCACGATCGCGCCGACGAGAAAATTGATCAGCACGATGATCGGCACGCCGCGGAAGGCGATCTTCTCCATCTGGGCGACGAGCGCGGTGCCGCGGAAACGGCCGGGGCTCGTCAGGCTGCGCCCGATCGAGGCGACGGATTCGCCGAGGAACTCGACGCCGCGGTAAAGGTCGCGCCCGGCCTCGACGACGCTTTCGCCGACGTCGGCGAGCAGCGTCGTCAGATAGAAGCCGCGCCGCGGAGCGGGCTCGTCGAAGACGCGGTAATGGGCTTCCTTGAGCAGGATGTCGACCTCGGGCCGCACGCCCGAAAAGCGCGTCGCGACGCCCTTGTCGTCGAGCTCGCGGCGGACGCGGTCGACGAGCCAGGCGCCCGCCGTGTCCATGCGCTGCACGCCGGAGAGGTCGAGCACGGCCTCGCGCGCGCCCCGGCGGCGGCGGCGACGAGGCCGGCCGCGCCCGTCTCGATGCCGGCGCAGGCGTCGAGCGACCAGTGGCCGGCGAGCTTCAGGCGCGCCTCGGCGCCCTCGCGCCCGCTCGAAAAGGTCGGGCCTTCGGCAGGCTCCATCGATGTCCGCTCCGGAGTTTCACGCGCGCGGCGCTCGCCGGCGCGTCTCGGCGCGACAGGATGTAGCCGCGCGCGCGGCCCAAGTCGAGGGCGGGCAAGTCGAGGGCGGGCAAGTCGAGCGCGCCTGAGCCGGGGCGCGGCCGCCAGCGCGGATTTTCGCGCAAGGGGGCGTTGCCGAAGATGAGGTCGCGCCCGGCGAACAGGCCGCCCGAGATTTCGAGCGCGAAGCGCTCGGCGTCGCGCCGGCGCGCCTCGGCGACGATGCGCTGGACCTCCTCGGCGTCGACGCCAAGCCTTGCGAGCGCCTCCCCGCCGAGCTTCAGGGCCGATTCGAAGGTTTCGCGGATCTGGTAGTCGACCCCCGCCTCGACGAGCTTGACGGCGTGGCGCCGGTCGAAGGCGCGCGCGGCGATGAGCGCGTGCGGGAATTCGGACTTGACCAGCTCGACGATTTTCAGCGCGGCCTCGGGGTCGTCGATGGCGACGACGACGAGCGCGGCCTCGGCCGCGCCGGCCGCGTGCAGGATGTCGAGCCGCGTGCCGTCGCCGTAATAGACCTTGAAGCCGAAATCCTCGGCGGCGCGGATCGACTCGGCGTCGAGGTCGATGATCGAGACCGAGCAGCCGAGGCCGAACAGCGGCTGGCTGACCACCTGGCCGACGCGGCCGAAGCCGATGAGCACGGCCCGCGACGAGAGCTTTTCGGCGATTTCGAGCCCGTCGGTCGAGGGCGCGGCCCGCGGCAGCAGGCGGTCGTGCAGGATCACGATCAGCGGCGTCAGCGCCATCGAGACGATGATCGTCGCCGACAGGATCGCCTCGCTCTCGCGGTCGATCACGCCGACGGCGGCGGCGGCGGCGTAGAGCACGAAGGCGAATTCGCCGCCCTGCGCCATCAGCGCGGCGCGCTCGATCGCCTCGCGGTTTCCCGCCCCGAAGACGCGGCCGACGGCGTAGACGCCGAGGCTCTTGAGACTCATGAAGGCCACGACCGAGAGCGCGACGAGGCCGGCATGGGCGGCGATGACCGAAAGGTCGAGCGCCATGCCGACGCCCATGAAGAACAGGCCGAGCAGCAGGCCGCGGAACGGCTCGACGTCGGCTTCGAGCTGGTGGCGGAAGGCCGATTCCGACAGCAGCACGCCGGCGACGAAGGCCCCCATGGCCATGGAGAGGCCGCCGAGCTGCAAGAGCACCGCCGCGCCGAGCACGACGAGCAGCGCCGCAGCCGTCATGGATTCGCGCGCCTTGGCCGCGGCGAGCAGGCGAAACAGCGGGTTGAGCAGCCACCGGCCGACTGCGACCAGCGCCGCGATGGCGGCGAGGCCGATCGCCACGCTTTCGAGCCGCTGCGCGAGCGTGGTCGTCTCGCCGCCCGGCGCAAGGAAGGTCACGAGCGCGAGCAGCGGCACGATGATCAGGTCTTCGAGCAGCAGGATCGAGACGATCCTTCGCCCCTTCGGCGAGCCGATCTCGCGGCGCTCCTCGATCATCTGCATGACGACGGCGGTCGAGGTCAAAACGAAGCCCGCGCCGGCGACGAAGGACTGGCCCGGCGGATAGCCGAGCGAGAGGCCGACGAGCGCGAGCAGCGCGGCGCAGACGCCGACCTGCGCGACGCCGAGGCCGAAGATCTCGCCGCGCATCGCCCACAGCCGCGAGGGCTGCATCTCGAGGCCGATGATGAACAGGAACAGCACGACGCCGAGCTCGGCGACATGCAGGATCGATTCGGGGTCGGTGAACAGGCGCAGGCCGTAAGGCCCGATGACGAGGCCCGCCGCGAGATAGCCGAGCACCGAGCCGAGGCCGAGCCGCTTGAACAGCGGCGCCCCGACCACCGCCGCCCCGAGCAGCGCGACCACATGAAGAAGGTCGACGCCATGGCCCGCCGCCGCCGCGGCCTGCGCCGCCGCTTCCGCCGCCGCCATGCCTCAGCGCCCCGCGCGGCGCGCGCGCGCCGCGCCGGCGAGGCGCGAAAAATCATTGAAGCGGTCCTGACAGCGTTCGCTCATGAGGCGTCTCCGAATCGCTTCGCGCCGACATCTAAAGCGGCAAAGCGTGGTCGGAGCAAGTCCGGCGGGCCCGGCCCGCCCGGCCCCTCGAAAAGCCGGCCGCGCCGGCGGGCGGCGTCCTCAGCGCCTCGCGCCCGTCACAGCGCGAGGTCGGCCTTCACGCCGACCTCGGGCAGGGTCTTCGTCAGATTGGCCTTCGCGATCTCATAGGCGAAGCCGAGCGCGCCGCTTTTTGCGATCCACAGCCGCGCCTCGGCGGGATCAAGGCGCAGCAGGCCGAGCTCGGGATCGTCCTTGCCGCCCGGATGCCAGGCGGCCACATAGGGCGACCAGAATTCGTCCACGGCCGCGCGGTCGCGGGCGACGGCGAGGCGGCCGAGGACGCAGGCCTGGAATTTTCCGTCGCTCGCCATCAGGCAGGCCATGGCGTCGCGTCCGGCGCCGGCGTCGCGATAGAGGTCGGTCGATGTGTGGGTGAAGAACCAGAACGGGCCGCCGCCCTCGCGCACGAAGGCGGCCATCGGCTGCATGTGGCCGGCCTTCTCGCCGACAAGGCCCAGCATGACGATGCGCGCGTCGGCGCGGACTTCCGCGTAAAGCCGCTCGCGAAGCTCGTCTTGAGAAAATTCCGCTTCCGTCATCGGGCGTGCTCCCTGTTTCGCCGGCGGCGCAACGCGGCGGCGCGCCGCCCGTTCCGGCCCGGCGCGGCTTATCGCGGCGAGACGGCGCTCCGCCGCCCGTCCGGGCTCTCGGACCGGAGGGGCCCGACGCCATCCGCGCGGCGCGGGGCCTCGCCTGAGGCGCGCCTCTTCACGTTTTCCTCAGCGCGCGACGCTTGACGCGGGCGGAGCCGGTTCTTAAGGTTATTTTATAACGTTCAGGGCGCTCCGCCCCGACCGCGGCTCTCGACGCAGGCGTCTTTCATGTCGGCCGAAACAAGCCTCTCTCCCGAGCCCCGCCTGCTGGAGCGCGGCCTTTCGACGGCGGCCCTCGCCCTGGCCCCGGCGTCCGCGACGCTTTCGACCGCGCCGTCCTCTCGCCCGACGCTCCGCCGTTCGCTGTTTCGCCGTTCGCTGTTTCGCCGCGCGACGTTCGACCGCTCGGCGCTGGCCGCCTCCGCCTCGGCGCGCCTTCTCGCCGTCGCCGGCCTTCTCGCCGCGCTCTGGCTGCTGGTCGCCTGGGCGGCCGCGCTGCCATGAGCGCGCCGTCATGAGCGCGCCGTCATGAGGGGCGCCGCGGGGGCGAGCATCCGCGTCGAGGGGCTTTGCGTCGCCTATGGCGGCAGGACCGCCCTGCGCGACGTCTCGGGCGTCTTCGCGGCGTCGAGCATGACCGCCGTCGTCGGGCCGAACGGCTCGGGCAAGTCGACCCTGCTCAAGACGATGATGGGCCTGTTGCGGCCCTCGTCCGGGCGCGTCGTCTGGAGCGGCGCGCGCCCGCGCGAGGCGGCCTATCTGCCGCAGGCGGCGGAGATCGACCGCAGCTTTCCCATTTCAGCGCAGGACGTGGTGCTGCTCGGCGCCTGGCGGCGCGCGGGCCCGTTCCGCCGCGTCGACGCGGCGGGGGCGGACGCCGCCCGCGAGGCGATCGCCGCCGTCGGCCTCACGGGGCTCGAGGCGCGGCCGATCGGCGAGCTGTCGACCGGCCAGCTCCAGCGCGTCCTGTTCGCGCGGCTGATCGTGCAGGACGCGCCGGCGATCCTGCTCGACGAACCTTTCGCCGGCGTCGACGCGCGCACCACGCGCGACCTCGTCGCCGTGGTCAGGCGCTGGCGCGGCGAGGGACGCACCGTGGTCGCCGTGCTGCACGACCTCGACCAGATCCGCGCCGAATTCCCCGAGGCGCTGCTGCTCGCGCGCGAAAAAATCGCCTGGGGCCCGACCGCGGAGGCGCTGGATCCCGAGCGTCTCAGGCGCGCGCGCGTCGTCTCGGACGGCTGGGACGAGCCCGGCGCCGGCGGCGCGACCGCCGCGTGACCTTTGGCATGACCCTGCACGCGCTTCTCGTCGCGCCCTTCGCCGAATTCGGCTTCATGCGCCGGGCGCTCGTCGCCTGCGTCGCGCTCGGCGTCGGCTCGGGGCCGATCGGCGTGCTGCTGATGCTGCGCCGCATGAGCCTCGCCGGCGACGCCATGAGCCATGCGATCCTGCCCGGCGCGGCCGTCGGCTTTCTCGTCGCCGGGCTGTCGGCGCCGGCCATGGGGCTCGGCGGCATGGCCGCGGGGCTCGGCGTCGCCTTCGCCTCGACCTTCGTCAGCCGCTCGACCATCCTGCGCGAGGACGCGAGCTTTGCGAGCTTCTACCTGTTCTCGCTCGCGCTCGGCGTGCTGATCGTGTCGCTGCGCGGCTCGAACGTCGATCTCCTGCATGTGCTGTTTGGCGCCATTCTGGCGATCGACGCGCCGGCGCTCGTCATGATCGCGGCGATCGCCTCCGTGACCGCGCTCATTCTCGCGCTCGTCTACCGGCCGCTCGTGGTCGAATGTTTCGATCCGGGATTTCTGCGCGCGGTCGGAGGCGGGGGGTCGCGCCATCATCTGCTTTTCATGGTGCTGGTGGTCGCCAATCTCGTCGCCGCCTTCCAGGCGCTCGGCACGCTGATGGCGGTCGGGCTGATGATGCTGCCCGCCGCCGTCGCGCGGCTGTGGACGGCGTCGCTGCCGATGATGATGGCGGTGGCCGCGGCGACCGCCGCGCTGTCGGGCTTCGTCGGCCTCGTCGCCTCCTACCATTTGAACCTGCCGTCGGGGCCGGCCGTCATCCTGACCGCGAGCCTGTTCTATTTTCTCTCGATCTTGTTCGGCCGCGGCGGCCTCGCATGGCGCGCGCTGGCGCGCCCCTCGCCCGCGGCCTGAGCGCGCCCTTTCCGCGAAAAAAGGAGGCTTTTCATGTCGTTCGGACCCCTGTCGTTCAGGCGTTTCTCACGACGCGGCCGGGGCGCCGCGGCGCTCGCCGCGGCGCTCGTCCTCTCGCTGTCCATGCCCGCCGCGGCCAGGACGCTCGAAGTGGTCGCCTCCTTCAGCGTGCTCGCCGACATGGCGCGCGAGGTCGGCGGCGACCATGTCCATGTCACGAGCCTCGTGCCGCCGAACGGCGACCCGCATGAATTCGAGCCGACGCCCGACGACGCCAAGCGGCTCAGGGGCGCCGACGTGGCGCTGACCAGCGGCCTTGGCCTTGAGGGCTGGTTCGCCCGCCTCGCCAAAGCCTCGGGCTACGCGGGCAAGCCGGTCGTCGCCTCGGACGGGATCAGGCCGCTGAAGATGGACGAGGACGGCGCGGTCGTCGCCGACCCGCATGTCTGGAACGCCATTCCCAACGCGCTGGTCATGACCAGGAACATCGAGGCGGCGCTGAGCGCGGCCGCGCCCGGGGACGCGGCGGCGTTCAAAAAGAACGCCGAAGCCTATGAGGCCAAGCTGAAGGCGCTCGACGCCTATGCCCGCGCCGAGATCGACGCCATCCCGAAAAACAGCCGCAAGGTGCTGACGACGCATGACGCGCTCGGCTATTTCGGCGCGGCCTATGGCGTCGAATTTCTTTCGCCGCTCGGGATCACGACCGGCAAGGACCCGTCCGCCGCGCAGATGGCGAAGCTCATCCGCCAGATCAGGGCCGAAGGGGTGCGCGTCTATTTCTTCGAGAACTCCAGCGACCCGCGCCTCGTGAGGCAGATCGCCGCGGCGACCGGCGCGCAGCCGGGCGGCGAGCTTTACGTCGAATCGCTTTCGGGGCCGGACGGGCCCGCGCCGACCTACGCCGCCATGTTCAGATACAACGTCGACACGCTCGTCGCGGCGATGAAGGCCGCGCAGAAATCGTGAACCGACGGCGCGGCCTCGGGGTCCCGCGCGCTCACAGCGCGGAGCCTGGAGGCTGCGGCTCCGGCGCCTCGGGGAAGCTCGCGCCCCAGCCGCCGCCGAGCGCCTTGTAGAGCTGCACGAGATCGAGCGAGGCGGAGGTCGCGCTCTGCGCCTCCTCCTGCATCGCCCGCAGCATGGTGCGCTGCGCGTCGAGCACGTTGAGGAAGTCGAGGACGCCCGTGTCATAGCGCGTGTGCGCGATCGAGAGCGCCTGGCGCGCATGCGCGACCTGCGCCTTGAGGCGCACGCGGCGAAGTTCCTCGGCGCCATAGGCGTTGAACGCGTCGACCACCTCGCGCCAGGCCGTGAGCACGGTCTTGCGATAGGAGATCGCCGCCTCGCGCTGCTGCGCCGTGCGCATCTCGAGCGTGGACTTCAGCCGGCCGCCCTCGAAGATCGGCAGCGAGACCGAGGGGCCGAACTGATATTGCAGCGAGCTGCCCCGGAACAGCTGGCGCGCGTCGAGCGCGTTCACCACCAGATTGCCGTTGAGCCGCAGGCTCGGATAGAAATCGGCGACCGCGACGCCGACGTCGGCGGTCGCGGCGTGAAGCTCGGCTTCGGCCGCACGGATGTCGGGCCTGCGCCGCGCGAGGTCGAAGGGCGCGCCGAGCGGCGGGCGCGGCGCCGACGGCAGGCGGCTTTTGCGCGCGAGCTCGCTCCTGAACGCGCCGGGCTCGCGCGCGAGCAGCAGGGCGAGCGCGTTGGCCTGCGTCTCGGCGTCGTTCTGCAGCGCCGGGATCTGCGCCTCGATGCTCGCGACGAGAGCCGCCGCGTTCTCGACGTCGAGCTGGCTCGTCAGCCCTTTCGCGGTCCGGGTCTTCGTCAGCGCCAGCGCTTCTTTCGCGCTTTTCAGGTTCTCGTTCAGGATCGCGACCTGCGCCTGCGCGCCGCGCACCGAGATGTAGTCGCGCGCGAGTTCGGCCAGCGCCGAGACGAGCGCGTCGCGGCGCTGGAACTCGGCGCGCGCGAGCGCGGCGTCGGCGGATTCGACGGAGCGCGCCACGCGGCCCCAGAGATCGAGCTCCCAGGAGGCGTCGAGGCCGGTCTGCCAGACGCTGATCGGCGGCGCCGAAATGTCGGGCCCGGCGAGCTTCAGCACGCCGTTCTGGCTGTAGAGATCGCGCTGGTAGGACGCCTGTCCGTTGATCGCGGGGATGGCGGCCGAGGCCGCGACGCCAAGCTGCGCCCGGCTCTGGGCGATGCGGGCGCCGGCCGCCGCGACGTCGAGATTGGCCGAGGCGACCTCCTCCGCGAAGGCGCTCAGCGTCGGATCGTTGAACGACCGCCACCAGCGCGCGCTCGCGCCGGCGTCCTCCATGGCGGCCGGCTGCGGCGCGGCCGCGGCGCCGGCGGGGGCCGGCTTGCCGAAGAACGAGGTTTGCGGCAGGCCGGGGTCGGGCGGCGCGAAGTCGGGGCCGACGACGCAGCCCGAAAGCGCGGGCGCGGCGAGCGCCGCGAGCGCGAGCGCGGCGGTTCTGGCGAGGGGTTTTCGTCGCGCCATGCTAATGCGCTCCCGCCGCGCCGCGCGCGGCGATCGTGTTGCTCAAAAAGAAGCAGAAGGGCACGACGCAGAGCGCGACGAGCCCGCAGTAGAAGAACACGTCCGAATAGGCGAGCACCTGCGCCTGCGTGCGATAGGACTGGTAGACCCGGCCGAGCGCAAGGTCATGGGCGGCCTGCGCGGCGTGGCCCATGGCGACGAGCGCGCGCTGATAGGTTTCGACGAGCTGGTTGAACGGCTCGTGAAAGGGGCTCGCCCATTTCGACAGCTGCGCCTGATGGACCTGCGAGCGCTCGGTGATCATCGCGGTGGCGAGCGAGATGCCGATCGAGCCGAACACGTTGCGGAACATCGAGAACAGCGCGGCGGCGTCGCCGTTGAGCCGGCGCGGCAGGGAGATATAGGCGATGGTCGAGATCGGCACGAACAGAAAGGCGAGGCCCGCGGTCTGCAGGGCGCGCATCACGACCAGCGTCCCGAAGTCGATCTGCGGCGACAGCCGGCTCGAATAGAGAAAGGCGCCGCCCATCAGCGCGAAGCCGAAGGCGATGACGAAGCGCGTCTGCACATGGCGCATGATGATCCCGACGAACGGAATCAGCACGATGATCGCGACGCCCCCCGGCGACAGGATGAGCCCCGACCATGTGGCGGTGTAGTGGATGACCGACTGCGCGAACTGCGGGATCACCACCGCGCCGGCGTAGAGCACGCCGCCGACGGCGGCGATGCACACGCAGCCCGTGGCGAAATTGCGGTCCCTGAACACTTCGAGATTGACGATCGGGTTCTTCGCCGTCCTGAGCCAGAGGATCGCGCCGACGATTCCCGCGGCCGCGACGACGGCCATCAGCCGGATGAAGCCCGACTCGAACCAGTCGTCGTCCTCGCCGCGGTCGAGCATGATCTGCATGCAGCCGAGGCCGAGCGTGATGAGGCTGAGGCCGATCAGGTCGACGCGCCGGCTTTTCGCCTTTTCGAGCCAGGGCGGGTCCTCGACCAGCACATAGACCAGCGCCACGGCGGCGGCGCCGACCGGAATGTTCATGAAGAAGATCCAGCGCCAGTCATAGGCGTCGGTGATGTAGCCGCCGAGCGTCGGGCCGAGCACCGGGGCGACGATGGTCGCGATCGCCGTGACGCCGAAGGCCGCGCCGCGCCGTTCGGGCGGGAAGGTGTCAAGGATGATCGCCTGCTGGCTCGGCTGCAGGCCGCCGCCGAAAAAGCCCTGCGCGAGGCGGAACATGACCAGCTCCGGCAGGCTCTGGGCGACGCCGCACAGAAAGGAGCAGACGGTGAACATGCCGATGCAGATCAGGAAATAGCGCTTGCGGCCGATGACCGCCGAGAGCCAGCCCGAGATCGTCAGCACGATGGCGTTGGCGACGAGATAGGAGGTCAGCGCCCAGGTCGCCTCGTCGTTGCTCGACGACAGCGAGCCGGCGATATGCGGCAGCGCCACATTGACGATGGTGGTGTCGAGGATCTCCATGAAGGCCGCGAGCGTCACCACCACGGCGATCGCCCAGGGGTTGCCCGAAGGCCGCCAGTCCTGATGCGGGTCGGCCGCCTGCGGTTTGGCTTTCTGCGCCTTTTTTTCCTGCGCCGCCGGCGCGGCCACGCTCATTCGACCTTCACCGTCGGCGTGACCGAGACGCCGAGCGGCAGCGGCAGCTGCGGATCGAGCCCGCTCTCGATCGTGATCTTGACCGGCACGCGCTGCACGATCTTGACGAAATTGCCGGTCGCGTTCTCGGGCGGGAAGGCGGTGAACTTCGAGCCCGAGCCAAGCTGCACGCTGTTGACGCGGCCCTTGAGCTTCAGGCTCGGATAGGCGTCGACCGAGATGTCGACGCTCTGGCCGGGGCGGATGCGGTCGAGCTGGGTCTCCTTGAAATTGGCCGTCACCCAGACCTCGGGCGCGACCAGCGCGAACAGCGACTGGCCGGGCGTCGCATAATCGCCGACCTCGACGTTGCGCTTGGTGATCCAGCCGTCCTGCGGCGCGCGAATCTCGGTCCATCCGAGGTTGAGCTCGGCCTGGGCGAGCTTCGCCTCGGCCTGCCGCACCTGGCCGTCGAGCCGTCTGGCGTCGGCGTCGGCCTGGGCGACGCGCTGCGGCGCGGGCATGGCTTCGGCCACCTGCGCTTCGGCGAGCTTCACCTGCGCCTGCGCCTGGCGCAGGGCGGCGGTCGCGGCGTCGACCTCCTGCTGGGTCGTCGCCTGGCGCGGCAGGCTCTTCTGGCGCTGGTAGTCCGCCTCGGTCTTGGCGACGAGCGCCTGCGCCGCGAGAAGCTGCGCCTTCGCCTGGTCGAGCTGGGCCGGGAAATTCTTGCGCGCGATCTCGACGCCAAGCTCCTGCGCCTGATATTGCGCGCGGGCGACGTCGAGCTCGGCCTTCGCCTGGTCGCGCTCCTCGACGTAGCGGCGCGGGTCGATGCGCAGAAGGACGTCGCCCTTGCGCACGAACTCATTGTCGTTGATCTCGAGCGCCACGACCTCGCCCGAGACCTGCGGCGCGATCGTGACCGCGCGCCCGTCGGTGAAGGCGTCGTCGGTCGAGACGAGGCCGCGCGTCGAAAGATAGACATAGCCGCCGCCCGCCGCGCCGATGGCCGCGAGCAGCGCCAGGACGCGCACGACGGAGCGTTTCTTTTTCGGCGGCGCGGCGGCCGCGTCCTCGTCCGGCGCCTCGGGCTCCTGCGCCGCGGCGGGCGGGTCGTCCTGCCGGCTCTTCTGCAGGTCTTCCTGGGGATCGGCGGGAGACGGCGCCTCGCCGATCCGCGCCCGCACGCCGAGGTCGCCGCCTTCATCCATATCCGACGTCCGAACAAACGTTGCGAAAGATGACCGAAAAGGTTGCGTCCGCCCCGTTGAAGGCGCTAAACCTTACCGAACTGATGGGTACGGATAAGCCATGGACACGGCCGAGTCAATTGAGGCCCGGGGCGCCGGGCAGGCCGCGGCGGCGCTGAAGCGCGTGCCGCGCGGCGCGGCGCGGCGCCGCCAGATCGCCGCCGTCGCCGAGGCGATCTTTCTGGAGCGCGGCTATTCGGACGCGACGATGCAGGCGATCGCCACGCGCGCCGAAGCCTCAAAAGAGACGCTCTACCGCCATTTCGGCTCGAAGGCCGAACTGTTCGCGGCGGTGGTGCGGGCGCGGGCGCAAAAGCTCGACGCCGTCTCGGACGAGCTGCGCGGCGCGCCGCATGCGGCGCTTTCGGGCTTTTGCGCCTATCTGCTGCGCTTCGTGACCCAGCCCGATTCGCTGCGCCTCTACCGCGTCGTGCTGGCCGAAAGCCCGCGCGAGCCCGAGCTCGGGCGCATCTTCTTCGAGCTTGGGCCGGGCCGCCTCATCGACCGGCTCGCCGGCTATCTCGCCGCGGCGACCGCCGCCGGCGCGCTGTCCTGTCCCGAGCCGCTCGCCGCGGCGCGCCTCCTCGTCGGCGCCGTCGTCGCATGGCCGCAGATGGCGACGCTGATCCTCGACGCGCCGCCGGCGGCGGAGCTCGACCGCCATGCGCGCGAGGCGGTCGTTATGTTTCTCGCCCGCTTCGGCGTCGCCGGCGCGCCCGCCGGCTGACGCGCCGCAGGGCGAAAACGAAAGACCGGGGCCTGCGAACGCGGCTATGCGGTTCACGGTCCGGCCGCCGCGTGAGAACGTCGTCTTCGACGCGCCGGGAGCGCCGGCCGTCACGCGCGGGAGGCGAAGATGAAGGCTGTCGGCTATTACCAAAAGGGCGGGCTCGACCGCGAGGACGCCCTGCTCGACCTTGACCTCCCCGCGCCCGAGCCGCGCCCGCGCGACCTGATCGTCAGGGTCATGGCGGTGTCGGTCAATCCGGTCGACACGAAGGTGCGGGTCCGCGAGCAGCCGCAGGACGGCGCGGCGCGCGTGCTCGGCTTCGACGCGGCCGGCCGCGTCGAGGCGGTCGGCGCCGCGGCCTCGCTGTTCCGGCCGGGCGACGCGGTCTATTACGCCGGCGACGTGACGCGGCCGGGCTCCGACGCCGAACTGCACGCCGTCGACGAGCGCCTCGTCGCGCTGAAGCCCGCGACGCTCGGCTGGGCCGAAGCCGCCGCCCTGCCGCTGACCGCGATCACCGCCTGGGAGCTGCTGTTCGACCGGCTGCGCGTGCCGCGCGGCGGCGGGGCCGGGGGCGGCGACCGCCGGGGCGCGCTGCTCGTGATCAACGGGGCGGGCGGCGTCGGCTCGATCCTGATCCAGCTCGCGCGCCGCCTCTCCGACGTCCGCGTGATCGCCACCGCCTCGCGCCCCGAAACGGCCGCATGGGTCAAGGAGATGGGGGCGGACCTCGTCGTCGACCATCACAAGCCGCTTGACGAGGAGCTGAAGCGCGTCGGCGTCCCCGAGGTCGATTATGTCGCGGCGCTGACGGCGAGCGACGTCTATCTCCCGCTGTTTCCCAGAATCGTCGCGCCGCAGGGCCATATCGCGCTGATCGACGATCCGGCGAGCTTCGACGTCCTGCCGCTGAAGCGCAAGTCGATCACCGTCTCGTGGGAGTTCATGTTCACCCGCTCCATGTTCGGGACACCCGACATGGGCGAGCAGGGGCGCCTGCTCGGCGAGGTCGCGCGCCTCGTCGACGCCGGCGCGCTGCGCACGACGCTGACGCGCACGCTGTCGCCGATCGACGCCGCCGCCGTCCGCGAGGCGCATGCGCTGGTCGAAAGCGGCCGCTCGGTCGGCAAGACCGCGATCGAGGGCTTTTGAGCCCCGCCCGGGCGGGGCCGGCGGCGCCGGCGCCGCGCCCGG